>NZ_JACJTV010000059.1 GCF_014698845.1 Coleofasciculus sp. FACHB-1120
TGATTCTGTTTACCTCGCTTTTTCCCATTCTTACGGATATGAGTGGAACCACACTCAGGACATTGCATCAAGAACAACCTCAATTCATACTTCTATTCTGCAACGCCCATTATTTTTTGACTTCGCAATGTCCTGACGTGCAAATGCGATCGCTTATACACGTTGCGATCGCAGATTTTCTGAATCTCGGCAAGATGGTGGACTGACCAGCCAACATCACCAATATGGGACTGATTGGCACCTTTGCGGGTTACTTCTCTACAAAACCATTCGGTTTGCCTTAGGTCGGGATAACTGGCGGGGAATGTTTAGTGGGTACGGCAGTTGCAGCCTGGACAAGCGTGTTTATTGCCTCAATTCTGGCAGCAGTACAACCACATTCCGCACCCTGAAGTGTCACACTACGAATTTTGGCAGTTTGGGAAAATTGGGCTTGCGATCGCAAAGCAACTTAGTCAAATTAGCGTTACCCGTGTAGTTGGACAAGGCTCCAAGTTTCAAATCGAACTACCGCTCAGATAAGACAAAGCTCTCTTGATGGCATTGATCACTACTCTTGATGCGGCATCAGTGAGTGAGGTTTCTCCAAACCATGCGCCTCCATGAGTTGCTTGTTGCCCATGACTTCATGCGGGTTACCGTCAGCAATCAGGTGTCCTTCGTCAAGGAGGAGGACGCGATCGCATACTTCCAATATCACTTCTAAGTCATGGGTTGAAACGATATAGGTTTCCTGGGAGTTTTGCAAAAACTGAATGAGGCGACGACGCGCACGCATATCGAGGTTAGCGGTTGGCTCATCATACAGTATGAGCTGAGGTTGCATTGCCAGGACGGCTGCGATCGCCACCATGCACTTCTCACCCCCAGAAAGATTTTGGGGAACGCGATCAATCAGTTCTCCTACCCCAGTCACCGATAAAGCTGTGCGGACACGGTTTTCCACCTCCTCAGCATCAAGGTTCATATTTTCAGGACCAAAGGCAACATCGTCGCGCACAGACGTTGTAAACAATTGGTCATCTGGATTCTGAAATACTAAACCAATCTCAGGGCGAAATTCTCCCATTTCCACAGGCTTGCCAAATAACTGAATTTCCCCGGATACTGGTGTTAAAATTCCACAAATCAACAAAAATAGCGTCGTCTTCCCACTCCCGTTTGGGCCAATCAAACCCACCCGTTCTCCTGGCCGAATTTGCAAATTCAGACCTTGGAAAATCTCCTCTTGTTTAGGATACCCAAACCTCAAACTTGAAATTGAAAGCGCAGCTTCCCTTGTTTTCTGCCGCTCGAATTCTTGAGTTAACTGTGTCATCACCAATCCAAAAGCTATTCAAAATTCACAAGCCTAAAAGAAAATTTCTGCTGCTACCAAAAATGTGGCAACCAACAGCGTCAGCCAGAAGGCAATTCGGCTGGTTTTATTGGCTTCACTAATATCGGCAGCAAACTCTTTAGGGTTACGATCGATACTGTTTTTGTTGTGACCGTAGCCCCGCAATCGCATTGCCTGATAAACTCGATCAGAGCGATCATAACTGCGGATGAGCAAGCTACCCGCCAAGCCAGACCACATGTTCAGATTGCGAAAACTAAAGCGATCGCTCTCAAACCCCCGCATCCGCATTGCCCTCTGCATTCTCATCCTCGTTTCGCCAAAATCTTCGAGGTAGCGATAAGCTAGCAGCATCATATCCACAATGACATCCGGCAGGCGTAGCGATCGCATCGCCTTAATACTGGTCAAAAAAGGCGCAGTCCCAAACAAAATCAAACTCACCGTCAGGATACAAAGAAAGCGCGTAGCAATTAACAGCACTGCCTCAACACCTTCTTGATTCACCACCAACGGCCCAAGCTTAAATAGTACCCTCTCCCCAGAAGAAGCAAATAGCACGAGTACCACTACCGTCAAAATAAACAAGCCTGGATAACGCAAGCGAGCCAGGAGAAAAGAAAGCGGCAGCTTAGATAAACCATAAAGTACCGCAGTTACCCCAATTACCACTGGAATAAAAATTACATCATCGACAAAGGCAATGGCAAAAATTAAGGCAATGAGTGCCACCAACTTAGAGCGTTGTTCCCAGCGATGAATGGGTGAATCGATGTCTGCGTATTGATCGAGTCTTAACTTCATCGGCTCTCCAAAAGCTCCGGCTTGACTCGATCTAGAAAAGATGCCAACATCATCGTAAAAATCCCCTCAAATACCGCCGGAATTGTATAGGCAATAAGGCCTGCATAAATTGCCCTCCGTTCCGTTTGAGCATCAATATCAGCGGGAATAGTGGTAATAATTACAACCGAAAATATCGTCGCCGCAAGTATCACAGCCCCCCCACCGGCAATAAAGGCAAAGATTTTCGTCCGCCTTTGCTCATTCATCTTTACTTGATTTCGCAACCTGAAGATGTAATAAGCAAGCAGTGCGGGAAAGCCCATAATAATTGCATTCACCCCTAACGTAGATATGCCCCCGTGCTGAAACATCACCGCCTGGAAAAACAGCGCAATTAAAATAGCTGGAAATGCATAATATCCCAATACAACCCCCATCAATCCATTGAGGACAAAATGAAGGCTCGAAGGGGGTATGGGGATATTAATTACGTTGACGACAAAAAAAGCGACTGTGAGCAGCGCCGCTTTGGGGATCTTCGCTTGGGGATTTTTCTGTTTATTAATTTTGTGCAAACAATACCAAGTCACGCCGCCTGTGACGGCATAACTGGCAATGGCAACACTTGGGGAGATAAAACCGTCGGGGATGTGCATGACTTATGCTGCCTTTCTCCGGCGGGCAAAGAATAGCGCTGTACCGAAAAATCCCCAAGCGCCAGCCGCAGCTAATAGTGCTTTTTCCAGCAGCGTGTCTTCCACGCTATCTTTCCTGTCGAACCAACTTAGTCCCTCGCTGCCTTCAGTTGCTTCCTGTGTAGCAGCAGTTAAGGCTGTTGTCTTGTTACCTACAGGAACCGTAATGATGTTACCGTGACCGGCTTGACGTACTTTAACTTCCCAGTTTCCGGGTTGGGATGCGTCTGGCACAAAGGAAAATTGCCCTTGTTTGTCAGTGGTTCCCGTTTTCCAGGGAGTAGAGGGCTCATTGGGGGCATACACTGTTACCTGAGCATTACCCATCGGTTGACCACCAGCATAGACGGCATCAATTTGGATGGCTTGAACCTTCTGATACTGAATCTCTGTACCGTGGGCAGATGCTTTGGCTGACCAACTAATAACTGGAAGGAACAATAGGAGAAGAAAAAATTTAGACTTCACGATCATTTGTACGTTCTTGTTAGCTGGTTTTTCCTTTATTAGTTTGGCTTGCCTCAGCAGTAACGAGAGGTGGGCATCGCCCACCCTACTATTGATGAGAACAATAAACAAAGGAAGAAAATCTTTAGTTACTGGGAGAATGGGGTTCTTTCGCCTGGGCAGCAGCCCCTTCAAGGCGGCAGTGTCCTTCGCCTACGTGGCCTAAACCTGCGATCGCTTTTTGCAGCTTTTGATAATCTTGTTTAGCTAGTTTCTGTTCCAAGGTTGCCATATCGGCTTTTAGCGTTCCATTCTGCGCCAGGGCAGCCATTGGCTCAAAGCCCACTGCATCTTGATTGAGGGAGTCGTTTGCTGGAGTATCAGCATCCCCAAAGATGTGGTCAAAGTGGAAGGTTGTCTCTAGTTCTCCCTGTTCTGTACTGGTGAGGATACCTTTGCGTTGGTCGCCCACATACTGTCCGCAGGTATATCCCAAGGGTTTGTCAAGGCTAATTACAAAATCAACCGTGCGCCCCTCTTTTTTCGCAGTGCCATCAAGGAGAATTGCAGAACCTGATGCTGGCCCCTGCGTTGCCTCAACCACTTGCCAGGACATCGCATTGTAGGTTCCCGCCAGAGCTTTTTGTGTCGCCACTGTAATCGGCTGGGCGTCTCCACCCCCCTCGGCTAAATCTACCGTTTTTGGTTCTTCTAGCAGAGTCACTTTTTGAGTGGACTTCAACTCACCTGACTTATCGGGGTCAAAGGCCGGTTCGGTTTGATAAGCCGTTATATCATCTAAAGTGACATATACATGGTCAAAGTCAATTCGCCAGCCATCTTTGGTGACAAAACCCTGGCGCACAAAGTCTTCACCATTGGCGACAAGCTGGAGTGTCCCCTGTCCTGCGGCAGCCTGAGTCTCGGTTTTTTGTTCTGCGGGAGCTTCTGCCTGAGTCCCAGGTTGTGTTGCGTTTTGGGAACAGCCAAACAGCACGCCCGGAGCCAGAAAAGTCAGACTCGCCCAAATTAGTAGCTGTTTCCTCATATATTGCTTGCAATCGCTCTCATTAACATACAAAACTTCATCACACAAGTTTTTATTAAAAAAATCAATCCCCCTAGAGGGCATTGCCAAAGCTTTTCAGCCTAATCTCTATCTTTTGTCGTAGTAACAAACTTAAATTGATAAAGTTTCAAAATTCTCTGGTAATGCGGCAACAACTTCAGACTCTTCCAGATAAATAGGAAATGGCACGCCTTCAATTTCTACTTTGAGCAGCCACGACTCACCCTTTCTATTGATAGATAGGGCTTGCTGAATAACTAATGGAAGACCCAGAGAAGGCTTGATTAGTGATTCAAACCGACAATAATATAAGTTTTTGTTTTTCCTCATTCATCGAGCCATAGTTTTTGATGATAGACCGACCGAAAACAAGTGTTGTTGTCGCAAATCGACAACAACCACACAAAAAAACCGCCTAATAGCGGTCGAAAGATTCATGACTAAAAAACTAATAGCAATGGCCGTTTCCGAAGTATTTGGAAGTTTAGCCATCACCCGCTCTAGGCTAAATCTTCGCTTTCCTTGCCCAAATTTTCCCTCAATCGAATTGCGAACCTTCTCCGAATCTAGAGCTTGCTTTTTGGTTTCCAGGCTGACCGGGGCTGGCGGTCTTCAAGAGTGGCGGGCCACTAATTCTAATGCCTCTTTCTTTACACCAGGCTCGGTTTTCTCTTGTCCGATAAATTTTATCGACATGAACTGATTCTGGGGAAGAGCCGGTGAAGCCGCTATCGGCTTCTACTTGAGCTTTGAAGTCTCCCGATTCGTTAAAATTATCCACTGCCCTTGGATGTTGAAAGCTTGGGCAAGAACTGCCAAGTCGTCTTTGTTAGTATTTCTCGCTTCTAATAGTTTCAGACTGTTTGCGATCGCTTCTGTTGCCTCTGTCCACTGTCCGAGTTGTTGGTAAGCTAAGGGCAGGAAGCTCAACGTAGAAGCTTGATTGAGGATATCTCCTTGCGCTTGAAAAGTTTTTGCCGCTTGTTGCCAAATTCTTGCCGCCTCAACAAACTGCCCAGTTTCATAAAATTCTCGTCCCTGTTGTACTTGAGTTGCATTGGTTAGTTCGATAGCGTCTAATGCAATGCTTCTCGGAAGGGGGAAACCTAATCCCTTAACCTCCTTCCCTAGTAGAGAAGAGGAAAGCACTCTTTATCCCTCTCCTACTAGGAGAGGGGTTGGGGGAGAAGCATCCAACAGCAAAGAATGAGAGTTCACCTTTTGACTCCAGGAAAGCAAAAGGGTCAAAGTTAATCCGAAAAGCCCGTACTTTAGAAAGGATTGTACTGCACGGAAAAGTACAGACCGTTTTCTTGCCATGTTCTTTCCCTCGAAGAGAGATTCACTAAAGGAATTCCCCAGTCCAAGCGGGCGCTGAAGCGTGGTGATTGTCGCCACTGCAATCCTAAACCAACCGATAAAAGTTTATTGGGGCCTGGGTCTTCTGTGCCCGAACTGTTCCAGGCGGTGCCAAAATCGACAAACGGAATGATTTGAAGAACACCCTGCACTTGCGGGACGCGCAGCACGGGGTACTGAAGTTCTGCACTCAGCAAAACTCCGTTATCCGTCAGCAGAGCATCCTGACGATAACCCCGGACGCTTTCTAAGCCGCCTAAACCGAATTGTTCTAAAGGGACTAGCGTTCTATCTGCCAGTTGCACGTTACCACGCACCAATAGCAACGTTTCTGGAGCGAAGAGGCGTACCCATTGGGCTTGTCCTTGCCATGAATAGAAGCGGCTATCAGGACCAGATTCGTTGATAGTTGCATCAAAGGCATCGAGTCCGATATTAAATTGCGATCGCAATGCAATGACTTGTCGCGTGCCGGTTTGCGTCCACTCTTGAAAAAATCGCAAGGCGGATATCCGGGTACGTCCCTCGTCATCAGCACCCGCCGACAGGGGAAACGGAATCTCTAGCAAAGAAGTTTCGCTTTCCCGCCGAGATGCTGTTAAACCGACGGTGAATTCTTGGGTGGGGGTTTGAACAATTGGCTGGCTCAGCGTCAATTCATAGTAGCGCGAGGCGGCATAAATATCGAGTCGGTCAAAGGGTGGCTCGATGACATCGCTGGATGTCGTGCCGTAGCTGACGCTGAGCGTGCCATTGTAAGGATTAATCGGCAGTGTGTAGGACGTATCAAAACTATCGCTGCCATCTGTATTGCTATAGGCAAGGCTTAAACCATCTCCCAAACCGAATAAATTCGCCTGATTCACTTGCAAGCGGCGTCGGAAGCTGCCCACACTAGGAGAACGACCGTTATCGATGCCGATTTGGGTGCTAAAGGTCTTCGCCTCTGTGATCCGAACCTCCAGCAAACTGAATCCCGGACGGGTTCCAGCGGAGAGTTCTGCGGATAAATTGGCAATCAGCGGATCGAGTTGTAGCAGTTGTAATGCTTCGAGAAGACGCTCTCGATTGAGAGGCTTTGATGTGGCGACAGCCAAACGCGATCGCACGTAGTTGGAATTTAACCGTCGCGTGCCACTAATTTTAATGTCTTCTAAGCCGCCTTCGACAACCTGAATGGTGACGACGCCGCCCTGAATGGTTTGGTTGGCTGGAATCAGGGCACCTGACGTAATATACCCTTGGTTGACGTAAAACTCGGTGACAGCAGTTCGAGCTTGCAGCAGTTCGGCAAAGGAAATCGGTCGATTGGTGAAAGGCTTTGTAATTTCTGCTAGCTTTTCCGAACTGAAAGCTGTATTGCCAATGAATTCAAACTTTTCCACCGTAATGTTGCCAGGAACTGTCTCCCCCGGTGTCTCTTCGTCAGGGGCAGGCTGCGTAGGCGACTGGAGTAACTCTTCTGGCGGCGGTAGTGGGGCAGGTGTTTCTGGTGAAGGAAGCGGGGAAGGGGAGGGAGGTGGCGGTTGAATGATGTCTTGTGGCGGAGGGAGTTGAGGAACTTGAGCCGAGTCAATCGTTTCCGGAAGCGATCGCGCTGCTTGTGCCGTCAAGCAGATACTCAACATTACTAAACTTAGCCGAAGAAACAATAAGCGATTGCTCCCAGCGGCGAACATACCCAGCCCGATCGCGCTTCTTATCCAACAAGGGTAGCGATGCAGCGAGCGAAGCACTCTGTGAATTAACACTGGGCGAGTGTTCCCTGAACGGTAAGGTTTCCGTATATTCACGCAATAGCCTAGCACAGCCTACCGAAATCGATGTTCATGTTTAACCTTTATCAATGTTTAACCTTTATTAATAAATGGAATGCGTTGCTGGGACTGAATCATCAAGAGGCAATCGTAATTAGCGATCGCACTGGGACGCCAACGCTAAACTCTCAGAGGAGGAAGAAACAGCAGCCATCAAAACGACTTCACCTTGATGATTTTTCCCCCATCCAGTCGCTTCCACGAAAGGCATTGGTGGGGAAGTAGACTGAGATATGGCAACCGCATTTGAGCGAGGAGGAGCTTTTACAGCGTGCGACAGCCGATTTGGACGGCTTGTTTGAGAAATTCGCCAATCTGTTCAAACAGGGCTGCTGCTTCGGGTTTCGCTGGGATTGTCCGGCAATCCACTGCGCCCAATCAAGATTAATTCACTTTGTGCAAGCCCCCCACCAGCCGGACAAATTTGTGCCACCAATCCAGACGCATCAACTAACTCTGCCGGTAAAGTCGCTAACCCGCGACTGGGATCGACATCCAGCGTATTAATTTGTACGGTGCCATCGACACCAAATTCCGAACTCGCGGTGACGAATCATTGAGAAGTGCGATCGCTTCGAGGTCAAATAATCAGATAGGCAAAATGAGTGTTGTTTGTTTACTGTTGTTGAGCGATGCAGCAATCAATTACAGGTTCTTGAGCGATCGCTTCCAAGCCACCAGAGTTTAATAAACTTACCCAATCAGCAGTAAGGGCACCATCATTGGGATTCGCACTTCGGAGTTCAGCAAGCGCTGTGAGGGCATCATGCCAGATTCCTTGTTTGGCATAAAGGACTACACGCTCCCGTGGGGTTGCTTTCTGTAACTGACTCCTTAAAGTGGCAGAAGGTGCAATTCTTTGAACCCACCCTTCAACTAAGGGTGGAGCGTCTGGTTCGCAATCAATTATAAAAAACCAACGGTACATCTTGCCCACTTTTAGCGGCGCTACTGTAGCAGGAAGACGCACTTTGACTACACCAGGCTGCTTTGGGGATGCAATGAACTTTGTTTTATAGACATTGTTACCCTGCTCATCCTGTAGGATGAATTCCGCAGGCAGGTCAGGTGTGAGCGCATAAGGAACGTAATACCAAAAAGTAGGAGCCTCAGCAGCCGTTAATGCCCAAACGGACTCAAAGGTATTTAAGCCTAAGTTCCCAGATTTTCCTTCATTCAAACTTGTCTGAGTCGCAGGCACCAAGGCAGTCAGAGGCTCCTCGCCGATCGCCGCTGGACAGGTGCCACGGCTAGCTCCTCCTCGCTGTCGTCCAGCGGGGGCGCTGCGGTCTGCTGGCGGTGGTGGCGCTTTGAACAGAATGGTGGCGGGGCTACGGCTAGCGCCTCCTTGCCGTCGTCCAGCGGGGGCGCTACGGTCTGCTGGTGGTGGTGTGTTAGCTACGGTTAAGACTTCTGAGAAGGCGGGTTTGACTGGGATTTGCATCAAACAGCCGAGAAAAGCAACCAGGAACAGGGCATTCCATTTGTGACCTCTTTCTAACTCTCCCTTTTTAGGGGCTACCTCCGCACCTCTTTGATTAAGTGGCAAAACGTCGATCGATCCCTCTAAATCCCCCTTAAAAAAGGGGACTTTGACTGGATTTCCTCCCTTTTGAAGGGGGGATTCAGGGTTACCTCTGGGGATAGGGGGAATCAAAACGGGACTTACAAGTTCAAGAAGACGGGTGTGTACACCGTAGCTACCAGGGGAGGAAAAAGGAATAAATTCTTTTGGCTGGAGAGGGGCGTCCGGCTCCCCCTGTCCCGGTAGAAAAGGGAGGTAGGGGGTGAGGTTTTTTAGGTGCAAGGTATGAGGTTTGGCACGCTGAGCGATCGCTCTGGCAAGGATTATCTGTTTAAAAGGGAATTTCATACAGCTAGTTGAAAAAATTTTAAGGTGAGTGACTATTGTCTAGCTCGAAAGGTTGCAGCCACAGCTACGCTGGTGCTGGTCGCTACCAAGGCTAGCGCTGGTGGAACTAAAGGCACCCAACAACTGCTTTTTATTAGCAGTGCCAAGCATAAACCATACAACAAGATTTGTGCGGCGGCGATCGCGATTCCCAAGTGTAGCGGGGACTTTAGATAGCAGACGAACAAGCCTCCCAGTAAAGACCAGCCCCAAATCCAAAAAACTTCGCCCCACTGAGGCCACACCCATAATAGCGATCGCCCATCTTTGACTGCACTAATCATTTGACTCACCATTTGCGCTTGCACAAATACTCCCGGCATTTGCTTTTCAGCCCACTGACCTTGACTATAGGGTGTGAGCCAATAGTCATGAAAACTGTTAGCGCTCGTACCAATCAAGACAATCCGATCCTTGATTGAATTGGGATCGATCTGACCGCTGAGAACTTCTCTGAGGGTCACTCGATCCGCAATATTTTCCGGGGAGCGGTGAGAGCGATAATTCAGCAATACTTGATGACCCCAGGCATCGGTGCCTTGATAGCCACCTGTAAAACTCTCCAAAGGCTTAAAAACCACCTTACCCAGTTGCAAGAACCCCTCTGAATTGATAGTCGGTACAATGCCTTCTGCGGCTAAGTAACGGAATGCCAATTGGGCGCTGAAGGCGTAGTAAGCCGTACAGGGTGAGGCGGGGTCTGGTTTCAGCGATAACAGATGGCGACGAACCACTCCATCGGAATCGACCATGAAATCACTAAACCCTAAACGTTCTGCCGGGATTTCTGGCGGTGGTGGAATCCCCGGTTCCTCCGCCTGGGGATCGCTGACTTTGCAAATACCAATTAAGCGATCGCTTTGGCGTAACCGATTAGCTAAATCTTTCTGACTGGGTAATGCTGGAAAATCTCGATAAATATCTAAGCCAATCGCTCGCGGTTTATACTGCTCTAGTTTCTGCAACAGTTGATTGAGTGCCGGATCTGACAACGATCCACGCCTTTGTTCTGGATTTTGAGCTTGAACATCTGCTTCAGTAATGGTAATCACCAAAAGGCGCGGATCTGGCTTTTCATCGGGTCGCTGGGTAAGTATTTGGTCGAAAGCTTTTAGTTCCATTGATTGCAGCATTCCCTGATGGCGTACCCCCGCAATCAATGATGTGACAGCTATGCTAGCAAGCAACGCTACCCGAAGTCGTCCCCGCCAGTTTTGAGATTGGGTCTGGGAGGTTCGGGAGGGGGATGGCACAGGGGAATCGTGAATCGGGAATTCTTCTTTCCTTTTCCCAACGATTCCTTGCCAAGTGGGGGGCAATACAGCCGGATTTTGGCAAACGATTGGCAACCAAGTCGCGCAAGGAAATTTAGCTTCTAGCCCTTGCAATCTTTCCCGTGCTTCCCGTACTGCTAAATAAAACGACTCACCACGAGCAAAGGCTTCGAGAAATGACTTCAAAAATTCTTGTGCAACCTTATCCGGTACAGGTTCCCGCATCACAATAATTTGCGGAATTTGTAAGGAAGCCAAATATTTTGCCAAACCTAACCCATCACAAGAGTTGAAAATCGCAATTTTTAACCCGCGTTCAACCGCTTTTTTTAACCCATATTTTAGTTCTTCTATTGATAAGCTTTCTGTTTGATTAATATAAATTTTTCCCGTCTCGCCATTCTTCTGGCTGGAACTATGTCCCGCAAAAAATAAAATATCCCAGCCTTGCTTCCAAAGCTGTTCGGTTAATTCTTCCCGTTGTGGCTCTACCAGAAATCTGATTTCTGCGTCAGGTAATTGCTCTAATAAAATTCGATCGGCTTGGGTATTAATTCCGTCACTATTCCCCAAAATTGCTAAAATTCTCACCTTCTCAATAGGCGATGAGAGTTGTTCTACACGTTCGTAGGCTGGAGCGCTTAAGGCAATTTCAGCTTTTGGGTAGCGATCGCATAATTCCCAAAGATGCCAAGGTAATTTCCGTAGCTGAACGTCTTCGGTTTGGATAATGAACCGAATTTCATCGGTAGGGACTAATTGTTCTAGGAGTTTTTCTCGAATTTCCCGAAACGGCTCTGAATTCAGCCAGACATTTAAGCGATCGCGCAATACATTCGCTGCCAAACCACAGTCATCAAGTTTGGCAATATTAGTTGGTTGACTGGTTTTTGCTTCTAATCTATATTGCGCTCCCAATCGACGATAAGCGGTTGTCCAGATGGTGTAATGTTGAGGAATTTCTGGAGCGGGAGGCAACATTCCAACGCTTTCTATCGAAGGGCGTTCACCATCGTTCCCAATCTGTAAAGAGACGGGGAAACCATCTTCAAAAGAACCACTCCATAGCTTAATAACAACTAATTTAACCATTTTGACAGGAGGACGATTAGTTTTCAGCAATTAAATGTAAGATCTGTTTCCAGATACATGGAAAAATTAATCTTGCATGATTACAAGAGATGCAGCAAGTTTACAAATAATCGCTAAATAACAAAGTCTTCTTGAATGCTAGCATTCCCCAAAGTGACTCTAATGCTAAACTGTTCTCCAGGGGAACCACTGAACTCTAATTGAATGTAATCATCTGCCTCTCTTGACTCAGCTTCTAAAAAATTAGAGCCAGATTCATCGAGTACAATCAATTGGAGGGAAGGGGGCAGATAAGTTTGGCTGCCCATAGGATGCACCTGGAGAAGAATATTCGTTTTTCCCTCAGATTCTGGGTTAATTTCAACGACTAAAGCGACAAAAATATCGGCGCTCTCTATCCCTAAGTCTATCAATTTCGCTTTGCGAACGGCAGCTTCTGGTTGTTTCAATTCTGGGGCAACTAACTCGCCTCTAAAACTAAAAGCTAGATTTGATTCAGGCGTTAATAAAGTTTCCACAGTTTGCCAACCGGCTTCAAAAATATTGTTGAACCATTGGCTCAAGTTGGCTTGGGTTCTACTGAAGGAAGGGGTGGGGGACGATGCAGGCGCTGTAATCGGATGCATTAATTCCTGCAAGCGATCGAGTAAATCTTCAGGCGATCGCAATTGACCAATCGACAACTCTGAGGTAGCGACGCTGGGGGTAAACCCCAACACACTTGCCTCTCGCATCGATTCATCGATTTGAACCATCACATAGCCAATTCGATCTGACCAAACTTCGGGGGGAATGTGGCAGATTTGTTCTGTGCTTCTCAACGGACGACATTCTAATCGACCGATTCCCCGCACTTCCAGGTCAGCAACATCAGAACATAAGCGCACGATGGGATTCCAGCTATCGCTGGCTGCAAGATTGGTGGGAATCCCCATCATCTGCAAGTAATCATTTACCACACAGACAGATAGGGTATTCAACAGAACTTGCTCTGCTTTGTGCGGTGTTGGCTGCTGAGTGGCAAATTGCTGGGCTATCGTGCGTGCGGCTTGGGTAATCGGTAACGGTAGGGCAAGATCTTCTAGTTCATCGGTGTTAAAAGTCATGGTTGGGAAGCTCCTTTATTTATAGATATCCCTCCGATTCACCAAATTTACGCAAGCGAGGGATACATTGGCGCTGATAAAAACTGCTCAATGTGGAAATGGGGAGGTTAAATTCCACTGAAAGCTCTTTCCAACCGGCTTCTGGGGGTAAGCGTCGCAAGATTAACGTTTGAGCATTCACTTCGGGACGACCGGCAATGTGCGTGCGGCGCAACTCACCTTGAGCATCTGCTTCTACCCACTTTATGATGTCGTCCAACAAGGGGGGAACATCCGGAGCCGCTTCCAGATTATCCACCGGGTCGGTCGTTTCACCGATATCACCCGACTTTGACCTTTTAGCTTGACCCGTAACGGTTCTCGATTCTTGTTTTTTCGCGTCAATGTAGAAATCTTGAAGCCGCCGTTTCAGGTAGGTATTCAGCCAGGTGATGACACTGCTGCGATTCGGGTCGTAAGCTTCGCCTGTATTTCCTTCACAGATGTTTTGACAGAAATACACCCAGGTCTGTTGCAGTGCATCTTCATAGTAAGGCGTATATTCTTTCCAAAGCTTGTGTGCGATTAAGCGAATCACCCTGGTTAAGTTTTTCTGGCGCTGGGCACTTCCATGCGGGTGCATACAGGCTTCTTTCACCAGATAGCGCAGCTTTGACTCTAGTCCATCCATAATTTGCGATCGCCCCTTCGGTTGATATAGCGCCAATTTTGTCTGGAAGCCTATCTATTTAAGATAATTTTCCCCTTGATGTCTACTCCATACAGTTAGAGATTACAGATTCTCGATGGTTGATAACTCAGGATTCCGGCAGGTGGAAAGGAAGAACTAGGCGCGTAATTATGCGTTCTTCAAGGATAGCGATCGCTCTGGTTGAAAGTAAATAGCGCTGCTGTCGCACGACTCAGTGACACTCATTTGAGCGAAAAGAGACAGGTTTCACCACCAACAGCAATTGTTAACGCCGCTTTGAACAATATTTATCTCAACATTTATCTATAGTGCCAAAGCCGAAAAGCCTCTCTGGGAAGGATTTTCGTTTCCTCGCTTTGCACTCAGTTGATGCACAATCACCAATATTTGCCAATTTTATGTAAACGTTTGTAACGACTTGCATAATAGCCAACCCTCAGCCTGACAAGTGCATAGAGGTAAACAAAATGCACCGGGAAAAAACAAAGCAAATTCTGGTTTTCCCAACAGCATCACAAGCCTCTAGTCAACAGAGCAACGAGGGATGTCCAAAAGCTCTCTAGAAGTGCAAAGACAAACAATTACATTTCCTGAGAACACAAACCTTTCGGGCATCACTCACCATCAATCAACCGATTCAAGCGATTGATTGATTCATTCCAACACACCAACCAACACCAATTTTAAAGAGCAAAGATTATGGCGATTATCAACGGCACCATTTACAGCGACACACTCTACGGCACTGCCTACAATGATTCCATCTACGCCAACAATGGGAACGATACAGTTTATGCCGGAAGTGGCGATGACTACGTTGATGGCTGGTATGGCAACGATAACCTCTATGGTCAAGATGGCAATGACACCATCCTCGGCTTTGACGGCGATGACTACATCAATGGCGGCTACGGCAACGACAACCTGTATGGCGAAGCAGGCAACGACCACATGGATGGCTGGTATGGGGATGACTACCTCTCCGGTGGTGCGGGCAACGACACGATGCTGGGCTACTATGGCAACGACACCATGTATGGTGGCAGTGGTAGCGACAAACTCTATGGCGAAGCAGGTAACGATTACCTGAATGGTTATGGCGGCACTGTTGGTGAATACGACACCCTCAGTGGCGGCAGTGGGGGTGACAAATTCGTGCTAGGTACCGCTAGCAGTGTCTCCTACCAGGGGTTGGGCTACGCAACCATCACTGACTTCCAGTGGAATGAGGGCGACAAGATTCAGGTCAAGGGCAGCTACGCTGACTACACCCTGAACAAGAGCTATGACTTCGGAGGTACCACGGCACTGGATACGGCAATCTATAAGGGCAATGACTTGATTGGGGTGGTTCAGGATACAACGAATGTCTACGCTTCTCTTGACTTCGTGAGCGTCTAAGTTGACGAATCAGGATAACTTGACTCGATAACTTCAGCACCCCTGAGAAATGCATAAATTTCTCAGGGGCTTTTTTGATTGTCTATGGCTTTCCAATGCCTACACCCGTATCTAGCGGCGAGTCATAGATGCTGAATAGTCTGAATGTGATACTAAATGACCCCAAAGGTGGCGGGGTTGAACAGGCAAAGTAGCCTCCAGTGCCAAAATTCCTGCTGTGCCGATTAGCAGAATGATTGTAAGCGTTTGTAAAGCTTTGCAAAACTACTGCACCTGTACCTGACAAGTCAATAGCAGGTCATCTATAACCCAACCTCATTGAGACTGCAACCAGGGTACAAACCTCAATCATCCCGGAAGGTGTAAACCAATGAAGGCACCGTGGAAAAGAGTATTCGTTAAAACAACTGTTTGGCTAGTGACTGAGATTATCCTGAACCTCTTGGGACTCGATAACCTAGCCGACTATAACGAATTTATTTTTGAGCAGAAGAAAATAATGGCGATGCGTCATTTATGTGCGCCAACTCTCAGCCATAAACTTGGTATTTATTGGCTTGATTGTGACTATGCGTTCCAGATGCCACTGTGCCTAGTAGCCTGTCAAGGGCAAATCGATGGGTATAAATTGGGTAGTATTTAAGGTAAAAGTCTTAACCAACTACCACCGAGCTGTCCAATGAGTAAAAAGTATATAGTAAGC
>NZ_JACJTV010000060.1 GCF_014698845.1 Coleofasciculus sp. FACHB-1120
AACAAAAAAACTGTGTGGGTGGCATCTATTGAAGTTGAACTGTCACACCTCGAAGGGAAGAGAACAACTGCTATCGTCATGAATGCCTCAACCTTTGATGAAGCCAGTGACATTGATTATTTTATTACCAATGTTGTCGGCTCAATAGCAACACCTGAGTGGATAGTAACCACCTATTCTCAAAGGAATTGGGTAGAAGTTTTTTACCGGAAAGCAAAAGGATAGTTAGGACTTAAGGAATATCAAGTTAGAGACAAACGCAGTCTATATAGGCATTTTATTCTTGTCTTCTGTGCCTATACTTTCATTTTATGGCACACCTTAACAGGAGGACTCAGACGCAGGTGGGCTAACAAACCTTTAAACACATTTCCTGAAGCGTTGGAGGCATTTCGTACAGCGATGTCTTTTCGTTTTATTGAGTGTTTGAACCATAAGCGGGACGTATTCTTAGCTTATAAAGCTTGTTTGGGCTTTGTTTGGGCTTGATATTTGTTTAAGTCCCGCTAACCCTGTATGGATGAAACGAATGACACTCGTAAATTTACGAGGGCTAACGCTGTTGATTTGGGGTTATGTTAATCCTTATGAAACTTTTAGGTTGGATATGAGCGAGCGGTTGGAGCTTGATGTGGCGTAAAAAGCCAAAAATTTTGATGTAATCAAGTCTGGGCAAAGGTTACATCTGTTGCGTGGCGGCTGGTAACAGCTTCGCTACTTTTACCCCTATTAAAACGCTGTACTAAATAGCTCACTCCAATTGGTCGTCTCATTGAGACTGAACAATCTATTCCAAAATGACAATGGGGCTTATGTTTCAGGCTTAAGGCAACCTTCTGTTCCGTTGCTACTTAAACCTCAGGCAAAGCTCATAGAAAGTTAGATACGTGGGCATCTTAGTAATCTTCTATTAAAATTAGTGTCGTCTTCCCTACAATGAAAATTCATCAACGTCGCAGAGTTAGCGCGTTTCCATTACAAATTGTTCTGATTATTCCCTTCATTCTCCAAATTCTTGGAGCCGTTAGTTTAGTAGGCTACTTGTCCTTTAAGAATGGACAGAGAGCAGTCAATAACTTGGCAGAAGAGTTGATGGCTCGCACTAGCGATGTTGTGGATGAACACCTGAAGTCCTATCTGGCAATTCCCCAAACCCTCAACCAAATCAATGCAGATGCCATTCGTAGAGGAATACTGGATGTGCGCGATCGCCAAATCGTTGGCAAGTATTTCTGGGATCAGATGCAGGCGTATGACTTTACCTACATTGGGATTGGCTTAACCACCGGCGAGGGGGTTGGAGCGGCTCGTTACGATGGCAAAACCATCACCATTGATGATTGGACTGCCGAACCTCCCAACAATGTGATTACCTACGCCACTGACAACCAGGGCAATCGAACTCAAGTCAATGCTCGCTGGGATTACAAAAATACGAATGAATCATGGTATACCCAGCCGATTGCAGCTGCTAGACCTGTCTGGGCGAGGATCATTACCGGAAATTATCCTACAGGCCCCTATATTGCAGCTTCTGCCAGTCGCCCCATCTATGATGCTCAAAACCGCTTGGTGGGAATGATTGCAATCGACCTTCATCTGCTGAAACTCAGTGATTTTTTACGCACTTTAGATATCAGTCAGTCTGGTCAAGTGTTCATTATGGAGCGAGATGGCACCCTAATCGCTAACTCCATAACAGCACAGCCTTTTACCCTCGCCGGTCAAAAAATCCAGAGATTACAGGCGATCGATAGCCCTAATTCAACGATTCAGAGCATTGCCAGCCACCTTCAAGTCTCCAAAGGGCTTCAGTCGATTACCCAATCCACATCCTTTCAGCTTGAGGTGCAAGGAGAAAGACACTTTGTCAATGTTGTGCCTTGGCGCGATCGGTATGGCTTAGATTGGCTCGTGGTAGTGAGTGTGCCAGAAACCACATTTATGGGACAAGTCAATGCCAATACGCGCACGACGATCGCGCTTTGTCTAGGTGCATTGGTGATTGCTTGTGTGATGGGCGTGTTCACTTCTCGTTGGATTGCTCGTCCGATGCTTCGCCTAAATCAGGCAAGTGAGGCAATGGCATCTGGCAATTTTTTAGAGCAGACGGTGGAAACGAGCAATATCCGAGAACTTAACACGCTGTCCAATTCCTTCAACCATATGGCAGGGCAATTGCGCGGCTCTTTTGCTGCTTTAGAGAAAAGCAAGGAGGAATTGGAAGACCGAGTAGAAGAGCGCACAGCCGAACTCAAGAACACATTAGAGGAATTACAGCGCACTCAATCTCAAGTGGTTCAAAGCGAAAAAATGTCGAGTCTTGGGCAGCTTGTCGCCGGAGTTGCCCACGAAATTAATAACCCGGTCAATTTCATTCACGGCAACCTTACCCATGTGCAGGAATATACCGAGAGTTTATTAGAGTTTGTAGAGTTATATCAGCATCATGATCCCAATCCTGCTCCTGAAATTCAATCGGTAGCTGAAGATATCGATCTAGAGTTTTTGCAAGAAGACCTACCGAAAATGCTGACTTCTATGAAACTGGGAACCGAGCGCATTCGCCAGATTGTCCTATCGTTGCGAAACTTCTCTCGGATGGACGAAGCGGAGTTCAAAGCGGTTGATATTCACGAAGGGATTGACAGCACCCTGATGATTTTGCAACATCGCCTCAAAGCTACTTCCTCACGACCAGCAATTGAACTGGTCAAAGACTATGCTGAACTGCCGCTCGTCGAGTGCTATGCCGGACAGCTCAACCAAGTATTTATGAATATCTTGGTGAATTCTGTTGATGCAATAGACGAGAGTAACGCCCAGCGTACCTATCAAAATATAAAAGACCATCCCAATCGAATTACAATTCGCACGTCAACTGTGAATGCACAATGGGTGGAAGTAGGGATCGCCGATAACGGAGTCGGTATTTCTAAAGAGATTCAACAACGAATATTTAATCCTTTCTTTACGACCAAACCGCTGGGAAAAGGCACCGGAATGGGGATGTCCATCAGCTACCAAATCGTCACAGAGAAACATGGCGGCAAATTGGAGTGCTTCTCAACCCCCGGTGAAGGAACTGAGTTCATCATTCGGATTCCTCTCCGGCAACACGTTAAGCCAGCAGTTTAGCTAGATGCTGATTGCCAGCACATTTCCAGTTTTACAGATATATGGTGCCATTGTTCGGCTCTTTAGAGTCTTTTCGTTAGGGTGACTCTTGAAAATGTGTTTCTACCTCGCCATATGTTACTTTCCCGGCTAGCAATTGCATTCAAGGCAACAATTCGGGAATCCTTCTGACAAAACTAGAATTCTCGATTTGATTTGAGAAAGGATCTTCTGACAATCCGGAATACCTACAAAAGTCTGATTCGGACACAGGAGAGACTAAGGATAAGGTATTAACGGCTCCTAACACTTGTGAGTCGCGCACTTCCAGGTAATGCTGAAGTTGACTGAGATTTCTGTGACCCGACACTTCCTAAACAATTCTTAAGGGGATAAGAGCATCGCTCATTTGGGTCAGGGCGGAACGTCGGAAACTATGAGATGAGACACCTTCTAAGCCGACTCGTTTGCAGGCTTTTCTCAGTGCCTTATCAGCTGAGTCGGTTTGAAAAGGAGAACCGAAGCGACCGGAGAACAAATAGGGTTGACCCGTTGCTGGCTGGTAGTTGGTGAGAAGGATTCGTAGGTCATCAATAACGGGGATGGTGCGAGTCGCTTGTTTTCCTTTGGTGTTCCCCTTCCTAGTGATTAGCGTGGAGCGAACTCTTCCAGAGTGCGTCGTAGACATCCACAATTCCCAGGGTGCAAGCTTCCTGGATTCGGCAGGCACAAAACAAGCAGTTGCCGAATAAGGCGCGATCGCGGGGGGTCTGTAAACCCTAATTGAATAACAACTGGATTTCTTCTACAGATAAAACCTTGGATCTTCCGTGTCGATCTATCTTCATGGAGGCTACCCATCAATGCCCAATGATTTACCACGATTTGGGGGTAGCTTGCTAGCGCAACTCTCAAGTCCCAATTGAAACTTGCAATGCAAAAAAAATGGAGAGTGCTGTGACGCAAGAAGGTAAGTAAGTAGTGGCAAGTTGCTGGTAATCAGATTCAGGCGTCATCTCAAAGCTTGATTAAAAGCACGCTGAATCAAAGCTCAGTAAAAATACCGTATGTGATACAGTGTTTCATCGCTATAGTTAAGTGCAAGGGTTCAGGTAATCCCCGTAGGCTTTAGTAGAAAAAAACTTGTCAATCTTTTAGTTAGATAACTACTTTCCTCCGCGTGAGCGACTGAAAACCACAGACCAAAAAACAACCGCACACAGGTGATCCCATCACCGTACTAAAACGGAAAAATTGTACGCACTTGGCTGAAAGCTTTTACCCGTCTTATTTGTAGAAATTATTATTCTATTTTGGTGCAGAGTATAGCATATACTCTGCATCTTGATAGTGGTGTTAAATTAACGTACTCTCAAGACTTTGGATTTAATACTAATTCCTTAACATACAATTTTTCTCTTTCAGCACGGTGCCCCCTAATCCACCATTGTTCCAATTCGATTTTACCAAGGTACATCAGTATGCATCCTGATTCCGATCTGTTCAGCACAAAATATATCCCGCCATGCACTCCTACTGAAGAAGTATTGTCAGCTATATGGAGCCAGGTTTTAGGGGTAGAAGTCGGCAGAAAACAAAACTTTTTTGAAGCAGGAGGAGATTCTTTAAACGCCACCCAAATCATTGTTCTTACACAGAAAGCTTTGGGTGTGCTGTTGACCCTAAATTTATTTTTTGAATCACCTACAATTGCTGAGTTAAGCTCTCGGATAGAAGCTCTTCACCAAGCTGAACCTGGATTGTCAGTAACCACTATCGAACCAGCATCCCACTCCACAGAATTGCTACTTTCGTTTCCTCAGCAGCGAATGTGGTTTTTTGAGCAATTTGTAGAGAGAAATGCTACTTACAGTATGCATAGACTACTACATTTGGTAGGGGATCTCAACGTAGCCGCTCTAGAGAAAAGTTTGACAGAAATCGTGCGTCGTCATGAAATTCTGCGTACCACTTTCCGCAGCGTCAATGGCGCTCCCATACAAGTCATCGCGGCTAGTTTGGCTATAACTGTTCCAATGGTGGACTTGCAGCATTTACTAGAAGCAGAACAGGCAGCGGAGGTGCAGCGGTTGGCTAACTACGAAGCCCACCAACCTTTCGATCTAGTCAACGGTCCCCTACTGCGCGTTACTCGGCTCCAACTAGCAGAACAATCCCACGTACTGCTAATAACGATGCATCATATTATTGGCGATGGCTGGTCGTGGGTAGTATTTTTCCGGGAGTTGGGTATCTTATATCAGGCATTCTTTCAAGGTGAAGCTTCGCCTTTACCAGAACTCCCCATCCAGTACGCTGACTTTGCCTGCTGGCAGCGACAGTGGTTCACTGGAGAATTGCTAGAAACTCAACTGATTTACTGGAAACAACAGCTAGCGGGGGCACCGCCCTTATTAGAACTACCAACAGATCGATCGCGCCCTAGCATACAGACTTTTCGAGGGGCTACGGAGTCCTTTAACTTGAGTGCCCAGCTAACGCAAAAGCTAAAGACTTTTAGCCAAAAATCAGGGGTGACTCTATTTATGACACTCCTGGCGGCTTTTTTCACTTTATTACACCGCTACAGTGGGCAGTCAGATATTGTTATCGGCTCTCCCATTGCTAACCGCCACCGCAGCGAAATAGAGCCGCTGATTGGCTTCTTTGTAAACACCCTAGCACTGCGAATTCAGGGGCAAGAAAATCCCACTTTCGCGGATTTGCTTGCTCAGGTACGGCAGATTACCCTGGATGCTCACGCTCATCAGGATTTTCCGTTTGAACGGTTAGTAGAGGTATTGCAGCCTGAACGATCTGCTAGCTACACTCCTATCTTCCAGGTAATGTTTGTCCTACAAAACACCCCACCAGAGAAGCTGGAATTCCCAAATCTCACTTTAACTGCTCTAAAACCCAAAAATAACACAGCTAAATTCGATTTAACCCTGTCACTTAAGGAGACTGAGACAGGAATATCCGGGGAGTGGGAATACAGTACCGATCTGTTTGAAGCCGCAACCGTTCACCGAATGATAGGGCATTTACAAACTTTACTAACAGGAATTGTCGCTAACCCAGAATCTCCCGTTTCTAAATTGCCACTACTTACTGAGTCGGAACGGCATCAGCTACTGGTGGAGTGGAATAACACCCAGATAGACTATCCCGAAGACAAGTGTATCCATCAGGTATTTGAAGCCCAAGTGGAGCGAACTCCTGATGCTGTAGCAGTTGTATTTGAAGAACAGCAGCTTAGCTACAGGGAGTTAAATTGTCGTGCCAATCAATTAGCACAGTACCTGCAAACTTTAGGAGTAGGTCCGGAAGTATTGGTGGGCCTATGCGTCGAGCCTTCTATCGAGATGATCGTAGGGATTCTGGGAATTTTTAAAGCTGGTGGGGCTTATGTACCATTAGACCCTGATTATCCCCAAGAACGTCTGGCTTATATAGTGTCAGACTCGCAAGTATCAGTGCTCGTAACTCAGAAAAAATTAGTTGACCAATGTTCCGATTATCAGGGGCTTACAGTTTGCTTGGATACAGATTGGGAAGAAATTTCCCGACCAAGCCAGTTAAATCTAACTATTAGCGTACATCCTCACAATCTAGCTTACGTTATCCATACTTCCGGCTCGACAGGCCAACCAAAAGGCGTGTTAATCCAACACCAAGGGTTGTGTAACCAAGCTACTAAAGCCTTGCAGATAGAACTTGACATACAGCCAGATAGTCGGGTGCTGCAATTCTTTTCCTTTGGCTTCGATGGTTCTATATGGGCGATTGTAAAGACGCTGGTAGCAGGTGCGGCATTAGTTTTAGCAAAAAAAGAATCTTTACTTCCAGGAGAGGGTTTGATTCAACTATTGCAGGATGCCGCTATCACGACTATCATGCTTCCTCCAGCAGTCTTGAAATTATTACCTTTAGAGGATTTGCCTTCGCTACGGACAATTCTTGTTGCGGGGGAAGCTTGCTCTATCGATCTAGTGACTCGATGGGCACCAGGTCGTCGCTTCTTTAACGCTTACGGGCCAACAGAAACAACGGTTTGTGCCACCGCTGCTGAATTAACTGATGGCAGCCAACCCATAACTATTGGTCGTCCAATTGCTAACACCCAAACGTACGTCCTGGATGCCCACTTGCAACCTGTACCTATTGGCGTGTCTGGAGAGTTATATATAGGCGGTGTGGGTTTAGCGCGGGGTTATGCGAATAGACCCGATTTAACTTCTGAAAGGTTTATTAGCAATCCTTTTAACAGCAAACAGGGAGAGCGGATCTACAAAACCGGAGACTTAGTCCGCTACCTTGCAGACGGGAACATTGAGTATCTTGGTCGTACCGATCGCCAATTAAAGATTCGCGGGTTCCGCATTGAACTAGACGAAATCCAGGTTGTTTTAGAAGAACATCCCGATGTTGAGCAATGCTTAGTAATAGCACAAGAAGACCGACCGGGCGACAAGCGTTTGGTAGGGTATATTATCTCCAAGCTTATCCCCGAACGCCTTCTTTACGAGAGCGAGTGCGTGGTAGAAATTGACAACGATAAATTCCTACTTCGGACTCAGGATATCTCCCAGACCGGCGTTAAGCTAGGGGGAACCCCTCCCGCATTTAGCCCAGGCAAGCCTATTTGTCTGCGCCTGCTTTTACCTGGAGCTTCGGAAGCTATTTATCTACAAGGAACGGTGAAGTGGTGCCAAGAGCAACAAGCTGGGATTGCCTTACATCTTGACCCTACAGAACAAGCTCTAATCGATCAAGGCATAGATTATCTTCTGGAAAGCCAAGGATTGTGGCAATCTTTGCAGCGGACAGCGAATCAAAACTTCCGGGATTACCTTCAGAAGAAGCTGCCCAACTACATGGTGCCATCTGCTTTCGTGTTAATGAAAGCTTTTCCACTCACACCGAACGGCAAAGTCGATCATCGTGCCCTACCCGTTCCCCAAGCGCTACCCAAAGCCCCGCTCGCCGACGATAGCAAGCCCAAAACCGAACTCGAAAAAATTCTGGCCACGGTTTGGCAAGAGATACTTCAATTAGATACAGTAGGCATTCACGATAATTTCTTCGATCTGGGCGGTCATTCTTTACTGCTAGTTCAGGTTCACAACAAATTATCAAAAATATTGGAACAAAAGCTGTCCATCGTTGACCTGTTCCAATATCCAACCATCCAATCTTTAGCTAAATTATTCAGCCAAGAGTCTGGTCAAAAAATTGATTTAGCCTCCAGCCCTTCACGCACCCAGATAAATCTGCTCCGTAAAAGAACAGATGAGACAGCGATAGCGATTATCGGCATGGCGGGTCGTTTTCCTGGCGCTAAAAACATCGATGAATTTTGGCAAAATCTGCAAAATGGTGTCGAGTCGATTTCCTTCTTCTCTAACGATGAACTGCTCTCTTTGGGAGTGAACCAGGCTATGCTGGGGCAGCCTAATTACGTCAAAGCAAGCGGCTTTGTGCCAGATTCGGAGATGTTTGACGCTTCCTTCTTTGGATTTAGTCCCAGAGAAGCCGAAGTGACAGACCCCCAACACCGCCTGTTGTTAGAGTGCGCGTGGGAAGCTATTGAAGATGCGGGATATGACACGGCTACATACTCCGGGAAAATTGGAGTTTATGCCGGAGCAGGTATGAACAATTATCTGCTTAAGAATCTAGCTCCCCATATCGAGTGGGCCGACCCAGCCTCCTCTTACCAAATAACGATTAGTAATGAGAAAGATTTTCTGTCCACGCGGGTAGCTTACAAACTCAACCTCAAAGGTCCTGCTATCAACGTACAAACGGCCTGTTCAACTTCATTAGTTGCAGTGCATGTAGCCTGCTCTAGTTTGCTCAACGGCGAATGCGACATGGCTTTAGCTGGCGGCGTTTCTCTCAAACTCCCGCAAGAGGCTGGCTATCTGTATCAACAAGGAATGATTTTGTCTCCCGACGGTCATTGCCGCGCTTTTGATGCGAAGGCGCAGGGAACTGTTCGCGGGAATGGCGCGGGCGTTGTGGTTTTGAAACGATTAAACAATGCCATTGCTTCAGGCGATCGCGTTTATGCCGTTATCAAAGGCTCTGCTATCAATAACGATGGTTCCTTAAAAGTTGGCTATACTGCCCCCAGCGTGGAAGGGCAAGCAGCGGTTATCGCCGCCGCACTTACGACAGCAGGAATTGAACCCGAAGCTATCAGTTATATCGAGTCGCACGGCACCGGCACCCAACTCGGTGATCCCATCGAAATTGCGGCACTGACAAAGGCTTTCCGCAGCCAGACTCAGAAAAAGGGTTTTTGCGCGATTGGTTCGGTGAAAACCAATGTCGGACATTTGGATACTGCTGCTGGCGTAACAGGTTTGATTAAAGCTGCCCTCGCGCTGAAACACAAATTGCTACCCCCCAGCTTGCATTTTGAGCAACCCAATCCTCAGATTGATTTCGCTAACAGTCCTTTCTACGTTAATACCAAGCTAATGGCATGGGAAACAAATGACATTCCCCGTCGTGCTGGAGTTAGTTCTTTTGGTATTGGCGGTACCAATGTCCATGTAGTTTTGGAAGAATCGCCAGTAGAGGCCCGCGAGAAAGCAGAGGCACCGGGGAGAAAGTGCCAGTTGTTGGTCTTATCTGCAAGAACCAGTACGGCACTCGATAAAGCCACTGCCAATTTAGCGGAATACTTAAAGCAACATCTTGAACTTAACTTGGCTGATGTCGCTTATACCCTCAGTAAGGGGCGTAAGGCTTTTAATCATCGGCGGGTTGTTGTTTGTCAGGATATTCAAGATGCGATCGCATCTCTAACTACTCTCGACAGCCAACGAGTGTTTACCAACGTTTACGAATCCAAAACTCGTCCTGTCGCCTTCATGTTTTCCGGACAGGGTTCCCAGTATGTGCATATGACGAGGGAACTTTATGAGGTTGAATCCACATTTCGCCAACAAGTCAATCTGTGTTGCGAATTGCTCAAACCTCACTTACAGTTGGACTTGCGCGATGTCCTCTACCCCAGCGAAGCGGATATCGAAGCCGCAACCGAGCAACTGAAACAAACGGCAATTGCACAGCCCGCTCTATTTGTCATTGAGTACGCCCTAGCAACCCTATGGATGGAGTGGGGAGTGTATCCTACTTGTGCGATCGGGCATAGCATTGGTGAATATGTAGCCGCGTGTCTGGCTGGTGTTTTCTCCCTCGAAGACGCATTAGCTCTCGTAGCGATGCGGGGAAAATTGATGCAGCAAATGCCCGCAGGCGCAATGCTTGCCGTTCCACTTCCAGAAGCAGACTTGCAACTCCTCTTGGAAGCGCCTCTAGAAGTGGCTTTAATTAACGGACCGTCTAATTGCGTGGTTTCGGGAGCGATCGAAGCTATAGATACCTTACAAAACAAGTTGACTTCCAAAGGTATCGGGTATCGTCGCTTGCAGACATCCCATGCGTTTCACTCTCAAATGATGGAACCTATCTTAAAGCCCTTCACGCAATTGATGGAAAAGGTTAACCTTCAGCCGCCACAATTTCCCTACATTTCCAATGTCACCGGCACTTGGATTGCAGCCGAACAAGCCACTGACCCCTATTACTGGGCGAAACACTTGCGAAGTACGGTACGTTTTGCTGAAGGGTTGCAACAACTTTTCCAAAAACCCGAACAAATTCTGCTAGAAATAGGACCAGGGCGATCGCTAAGCACATTAGCCAAACAGCATTCGCACAAGTCTACAGAACAGATTGTACTAACTTCAACGCGCCATCCTCAAGAACACCAAGCAGATGTAGAAGTTTTGCTCACCACTTTGAGTCGGCTTTGGCTGGCAGGTGTAGAAATAAATTGGTCGGAATTTTATCGCCCGCAGCAACCTAGCCGCGTTTCCTTACCCACCTATCCCTTTGAACGGCAACGTTACTGGATCGCTCCACCATCTAAGCTTTCAGGATTAACCGCCAAGCCTGTTGAGAAGGTATTGGCTTTGCCCAAGTCTGAAATAACACTATCGACGACCGAAGAGGAATACTTCAGTCCCCAGATGCGAAAAAGTTATGTACCTCCTCGCAATCAGACTGAACAAAAAATTGCTGAAATATGGCAACAATTTTTCAAACTCCGACAAGTGGGAATATACGACAACTTTTTTGAGTTGGGAGGAGACTCTTTACTAGCACTTCAGCTAATTTCCAAGTTACAAGATGCTCTGCTAATTGAACTATCGCCCAATAGTTTATTAAGTCAACCGACTATTGCCGAATTAGCTGAGTTAATTGAAGCAAGTCCTTCCACTTCTGGAACTCTTAAAGTTAGTTCCTCTCAACAGCCAGCTATTCCTTCCTGTCTGGTGGAAATCCAAAAGGGAAATAGCCTAAAGCCCCCTCTATTTTTGATACATCCAGTAGGTGGTCACGTTTATTTCTATCGCTATTTGGCTCAAGATTTAGGAACTGAGCAACCTGTTTATGGATTGCAAGCCCAAGGGATAGATGGAAAAGCCGAACCATTGACTGAGATTGAAGCAATGGCAACTCAATATATTGAAGCAATGCGTTTGATTCAGCCAACAGGGCCTTATTACATAGGTGGTGCTTCTTTTGGAGGGATGGTTGGGTTCGAGATCGCCCAACAACTACACCAGCAACAGGAAGTTGTAGCATTACTAGCTATGCTCGATACACCCGGGCCTGGTCAATTACCAGATGGGCATAAAGTAGAGACAGATGCCCAAATCCTTGCTTATTTTATCAATATGCTGGGAGATGATTCAGTTTCCTTGGATGACATTCATCAACTCGAACCAGACGAACAGATAAGGAAGTTCTTAACAATAAGAAACGCTCATCAACGGTTTTCGGAGTCTGACCTAAAGCAGTTTCGCCATTTGCTCCATATCTTTAAAGTTAACGTTCGCTCCATGCTTAGCTATATCCCTAAAGTTTATCCAGGTCGAATTGTTTTCTTCCGCGCTCGCGAACGGGATGATACTCTTCCTCATCACCCAGAACGAGCTTGGATAGATTTGGCGTTTGAAGGGATAGAAATTCACCAAGTTCATGGTAATCACATCACCATGAATCAACCACCTCATGTGTCAGTTCTTGCTGAAAAGTTGAAAGTCTATCTGAAGTAGGTCTGTGTAGATGGTTCTGTTGCAAAAAATGCCCTCTGCTTTAAGAATCCAACTAGACTTTGAACAAGACCGAACACTAAGAGAATTAAGCAGTGCTAAAGGAATAGCCAGAAGAGTAAAAGAACGAGCAATGGCACTGCACAGATTAGCCAAAGACTAGCAAGGGAACGCAAGATTAAACTAGGACAGGAGCAAGTGCGACGTATCCTCAAAAAAAGGGTAGCGTTGGATATGACCTAGCAATGGCGATTGTAGCTGGGGTTGAAAACAGAGCTAATCATGCTTGTTACCCAGTTGAACGTTTGGCGTTGCTGATTCACGGTATGAATCAACTTTTGGCTTGAAGTTACAAAACTCACCCTACTTGGCTTATAGCCCTTCCGAAATCTTGAATTACTACCTGTATTCAGCAAGGCCGAACGTTTTATGTTTAATTAGCTGGAGCTAATTAATTGTTTACACAAAAGGCAATTTGACGTTGATAATACCTCCTAATATTACGCTAGCTAAATGAACGTCTTCTTACAAAAGTTAGAAATTAACTTCTTATTTTTAGCCATCAAGAATAATTAAAAATATCAGATTTTTTTGTACAAAAATTAAAACAATTTGTTTAAATTGAGGGGTAGCGAAAATGAGAATGATTGCAAATATTCCAGCATTAAAATCGAGAAATTGTCGCCTATTTTTTGGCGGGCAAGGTCTTTCCTTAGTAGGAACTTGGATGACACAAGTTGCTACTATTTGGCTGGTTTATGATTTGAGTAATTCGCCTTGGTTATTAGGGGTTGTTGGGTTTACTAGCCAAATTCCCAGCTTGGTTTTACTACCAATTGCAGGCGTATTAGACCTCTTGCGTGAATCAGGCAGATTGGGAACGGAGCAGTTCAATATTAACGATCGCGGCAATGAGGTTGAAACGGATCCAAATCGCCGACGACGATTGCGGTATTGTTCTCCCAGAATGCGGAAAATTTTCAACCGTCGATTGATGTGCTCCGCAATCACTCTCAATCGAGCCAAATGGCGA
>NZ_JACJTV010000061.1 GCF_014698845.1 Coleofasciculus sp. FACHB-1120
GCTTACTATATACTTTTTACTCATTGGACAGCTCGGTGGTAGTTGGTTAAGACTTTTACCTTAAATACTACCCAATTTATACCCATCGATTTGCCCTTGACAGGCTACTAGCCACACTGAGCAGTTTATTGTTGATGCCTTGCGTAACTCAGGGAACTTGACAGTTTCTCTCGTTGCCGAAGTGAATGGACAAATCGTTGGTCATGTTGCTGTATCCCCGGTTTCCATTTCCGATGGGAGTCAGGGTTGGTATGGACTCGGTCCGATCTCTGTCGCTCCGGAACATCAAGGCATTGGAATCGGTTCACAGCTTATGAAGCAGGCGTTGGCTACGCTACGCGAACTTGGTGCAGGTGGATGTGTATTGCTTGGCGAACCAAAATACTACAACCGTTTTGGTTTCAAGAGCCAGCCAAATCTTGTTCTACCCGATGTTCCGCCTGAATACTTCCAAGCGATTTCGTTCGGCGCACGGATACCCAGTGGAGTTGTCTCATTCCATGAGTCATTTAGCGTACAGAGCTAACAGCGCTATTACAAGATCCAGCTCTCGTGTGCCTCTAGCAAGATGTTGTGAACCTTTCCTTGCGTTTGAATTTGCTCATAGCCATATGCACTTAAGCAATCGGTGGCAGCCAAGGAGAACAGATGTCAGAAAGTACGCCAAACTCAGAAATGCTATACCGAACTCTCGGCAGTACAGGAGAGCGCGTTTCTGCGATCGGACTCGGTGGCTGGCACATCGGATTGAAGAACGTGGATGAGCAACTGGGTATCCGGATTGTTCGCGCTGCGATCGATCGTGGCATCACCTTTATGGATAACAGTTGGGATTACAACGGTGGAGTCAGCGAGATTCGCATGGGGAAAGCGTTGCGCGATGGCTACCGAGACAAAGTTTTCCTGATGACGAAAATTGACGGTCGCTCCAAGAAAGAAGCCGCAAGACAGCTAGACGAATCACTGGAACGCCTGCAAGTTGATTGCATCGATCTCGTCCAGCACCACGAAATCCTCCGGTTCGAGGACCCGCATCGAGTTTTCGACCCAGAAGGGGCAAATGCCGCTTTGATAGAGGCGCGGGAAGCTGGCAAAGTCCGATATATTGGCTTCACCGGGCACAAAGACCCCCAGATTCATCTGCATATGCTGGAAGTTGCAGCCAGTAATGGGTTTAAGTTTGATGCGGCTCAGTTGCCTCTGAATGTGATGGATGCCCACTACCGAAGCTTTGCGAAGCTGGTTGTGCCAGAACTGGTTAAACAGGACATCGGCATTCTGGGGATGAAAAGCTTGGCAAACGGGATTCTGTTACGGTCAAATACGGTAACGCCAATTGAATGTCTGCACTATGCGCTGAATCTACCGACATCGGTTGTGGTTACGGGAATTGACAGCATGGAGATTCTCGATCAGGCGTTTGAAGCGGTACGGACATTTCAGCCAATGAATGACGAGCAGGTGCGATCGCTCTTAGCAAAAACCGCAGAAGCCGCATCGCGCGGCGAGTTTGAGCCATTCAAAACTTCATCAATTTTCGACAGCACTGCCCAGCATCTAGATTGGCTGGGAGAGGAGCCACAGCGCATTCAGCAATTGATGCCAACATGATCGAAGACGCGATCGCAAGTTTATGGCACGCTTGAGGATCGATGACAATCTCTACAACCGTCCATTGCAAATGATAGCTTTAGCTTTCATCAAAGCAGCTATTTTACACACTTTCCTATAAGAATCACAATTTGCTTGATAGCAAGTCTTGCTTCTCGATCAAATAAATAGCAAATGTTAACTCTAATTGTGCTTTACCATACTTTTTGGCTGACTCCCCAGTAATATTTCCTATTGAATTAGTCATAGAGCCAGTCCTGACCGGAGATAGAAAACCTCTAAGAAGCTAAAGAATATCCTTGTAGAATAGCCTGATTTATAAGGTGCAATTTATGACAATAGAAAATCCTAAAGACAATCGGCAAGATGACGTTAAATATGACCCTCAAGATAATCCTGGACGCGAAACAACTGTACCCACTACAGAAGAGGGTGACACTCCGCTTGATGAGAGATATCGAATGACCAGTCAACAAGCCGATTCTGAAGTCAGTCCCGGTGCGGAACCTGAAGCTCCTGGAGCTGCTCCTAAGGTGGTTGGCGCTCCGAATCAAGGAACTGACTCTCGTTAAAAAGATTAAAGATTTCTGAAAATTAGGCAAATCTTTGATAAGGATGAACGGCTCGCCTCAGCTCTATCCCGCTGCTCTAAGGATTCTGGGTTAAGAGCTAGATTTAGCGATCGCAAAACCAATCAAGTATGCGCTCCCAGGTAACTTTGTAGGTTGGGTTGAGAGAAGAAACCCAACTCAATTGTCTGTTGAGTTTCGCGGCTTTATACAACGAACTGAAGTGCTAGTTGCTCTCACTGAAATGCTGCTTCTGGCTTGTGTATTTCGTCCTAGTTGTGGCTGATGGCGATCGCGAGTGAAGCCAGTGGAAGGGGAGAGGTTGATACCACAGTAATTGTTTAAGAGATTCACGGAGAAATTAGAAATGAGTAATGCATCCATGCCGAATCAAGCAAGTGAGCCAAATCAAGAAGTTGGTGCATCTCAACAGGCTCAAGTTTTTGCACCCTCCGATGCAGGTGGAAGTGCTGTTTTAGACGCAAACATTGCAGCAGGAGCCAGCACAAACCCAGAGGGAGAAGCGATCGCTCATCCCATCGCCTCCAATTTCTCATCCACAACCGGAACCACAGGCGATGCCAAAACTGCTGGAGCTTCAACGATTGCAGGCTCTTATGCGGCAGATGGCGAGCAGACGGAAAAAGGTCGCGTTAATCTTCACAACAATCCCGACGTACCCGGTAGCGATGCTCAAGGAACGCTACCCGATACTGACCCAATTCAACGTCCGATCGATCCGGAAGTCAATCATCCGGAATAAAAGTTCGGGCTTTTCTCCCCAATTTTAATCGGTTAATCAGGATACTTTTTCTTGTGCCAATATTAACAGTTGAACGTTACAAATCGAATCTTTAGATATAGGTAGAATGCAATCCTAATGGTAGACAATACCAGCAAATCTACTCGATAGCATGAAATCAAAACAACGCCATTGAGAACTATTCGCTATGAAGAACTCAACCATCAATACTGCTAAAACTCCTACGGTCGCTCCAGCTTATAACGGTTCCGATCGCAATGCTTGGATTTTTGGCTGGAACCCACAGCAAGAGCTATGGAACGGTCGCCTAGCAATGCTGGGTTTTGTCGCCTATCTTCTTTGGGATATGGCAGGTTATAGCGTTCTTCGGGATGTACTCCACCTGGTTCGCTAGAAGTTGAATATTCAGTTAGAAACTGTCTGTATTTCTCCAACAGCAGCAAAACACTTGTTTAGCCCCCACCAAAATTTTTTAAAACCAAAATACTGCCATGCAAACATCAACATCGCAAACATCAACATCTTCAGTTTCTTCAATTCGTTACGCTGCTCTAAGCCTAGGTCTGCTTTTCTTGTCACTTGGCTTAGCTGGATTTATGCCTGGTTTTGTCAATCTCTCTGAGAACTTAACCTCTGAACCCGGCTTCGGCTATATATTCGGGGTATTCCCCACCAACTATTTTCATAATGCAATCGGTGTTTTAGTGGGTGTTTGGGGAATTGCTGCATTTACTAGCTTAAGCGGATCAATTGTGTTCAATCGCATTTTCGCTCTCCTTTATGCAGCAGGTGCTATTTTAGGATTGCTGCCCTTTGCAAATACCCTGTTTGGGCTTACACCGCTTTTTGGAAATAATATCTGGCTCAATGCTCTAACTGCTGCGATCGCGTTCTACTTCGGATTTGTGAAGTCAGCAGAAATCGCTACGCCAACTTCATCGAATGCTCAATCTAGCGTGTAACAAGAATAACTTTCTCGAAGGAGAGACAGTGTTCTAATGCTTACCGCCGGAAATTATTTCATGTGCGTTCCTTGGTGCTTATTCTAGGATGCACAAGTAGTCCCACAAGGACTACTTTTTTTGTGTTCGTTTCAGTATCAATGCAAGAGATAGCTTTAAGCCCTTAAATAACTCAACTGAGTATCACGCAACGTGTAATTTTAAGAAAGCCCCCGATAACAACGAGGGTTCTGAGTATAAAGTTGCACAGGACGTTAATTAATAACTGCGTGAGGAGAAAAAGCTATCATGAGTCGTTCCCCACTCTTCGACAACTTAGCACGTGCTATCCGCATAGCTCGCTATTGCCAAGAGCAAAATATCTCCACCAACGAGGGAATTGAGCGAATCGCATCTCTAGAGGCATTGATGACGGTACGGCGCACGAATCGGCGCGAATTTCTTACTGATATGGGCAAGCTGAGTGCGATCGGCGCGACAATAGGAGTAGGCTCAGGATTGCTTCACCGTACCCTCGCAGCTCCTGTACCAGCAGATATAAAAGTTGGGATTGTGGGGGCTGGTTTAGCCGGACTTGCTTGCGGGTACGAACTGCAGAAAAAGGGGATTAACGCTACCGTATTTGAAGCAAGCAATAGAACTGGCGGTCGCTGTTATTCTCTGGGAGGCGATTTTGCTGGGAGTGTTACTTTTCCCGGTCAGGTTGTGGAAAGAGGCGGCGAGTTTATTGACAACTTGCACAAGACGATGCTGGGATACGTGCGGGAGTTTAACCTCAAGACAGAAGATTTATCAAAACAACCAGGAGAAGTTTTTTACTATTTCAACGGTCAGCGCTATTCAGAGTCAGTGGTTGTGGATGAATTCCGCGATTTTGTTGCCGCTATGCGTACCGACTTGCGATCGCTTTCTGCACAGCCAACCGCCGACAATTATACTGATGCTGACAAAAAGCTCGACTTGCTCAGTCTGCGAGACTATCTAGATAGCCGTAATGCTGGAAACCTAATCAAAGGTGTTATCAAAGCTGCTTATGTTGCCGAGTACGGTTTAGAAATTGACCAGCAAAGCAGTCTCAGTTTTCTCTTTTTCATTCACGCCGACAAGCGCTCGAAGTTTAGACCCTTTGGTGTCTTCAGCGACGAGCGCTATCACGTCATTGGCGGCAACCAGCAAATTGTTGAAGGTCTGCGTAACCGACTGCAAGGACAAATTAACTATAACAAGCAGTTAGTAGGAGTTCGCTTTGATAGTGCAGGCAAAGTAGAATTAACATTTAATGATGCCTCATCTGCCAAATATGATGCAGTTGTCTTTGCGATTCCCTTCTCAACTTTGCGCCAAGTTGATTTAAAAGGTCTTCAACTGCCTGCCGAAAAGCTATTTGCGATTAATAATTTGCGCTATGGAACCAACGCTAAGATGATGGTTGGCTTTAATAGTCGCCCTTGGGTTGCCCTTGGCAGCGACGGCTCATCCTATTCAGATTTATCAAATCATCAAAACACTTGGGAAACAAACCCACAAAATGCAACGAATAATAGAGCAGTGCTGACCGACTACTCTAGTGGAAATCGAGGCAAAAACATTAATCCTAATCAAGTTCAGCAGGAAGCAGGGGCTTTTCTCAACGACCTCAACCGCGTTTTTCCTGGCGCTTTAAAGGCAGCCACACGCAACGGCAATAATTTTTTAGTGCATCTAGAACACTGGCCTTCTAATCCCCTATTTCAGGGCAGTTACACCTGCAATCACCCTGGTTATTTCACAACAATTGCAGGTAATGAAGGTAAGCCGTTTAAAAGTATTTACTTTGCTGGCGAACACGCTAACTCTTTTTACGAGTGGCAAGGTTTTATGGAAGGTGCTGCTTTATCAGGCATCGATGCTGCCAGGAGAATACTTAATACTAAAGTTTGATGTTGCACAGGTTCACTCGCCTGCCCATTGAAAAGGTACACCTACTCGTTGGGCAGCTTGTTCGTCTTCCGGGCGATCGCTTACATACAGCGAATTTTGCTGCGATCATACCTCCTGCTGTGCTTGAATTTCATCGAGCAACATCTCGTCAGAGTAGGATTTTTCCCATTCACCCTGAAGTTTGAGCCGCACCGACTTCGCGCCACCACTGGGCGTACAAACGACCCAGTAGGTATCCTCCTGCCCTTTAACCTGCGCCGCATCCCGGTTTTCTGCGTTGTTGTCAAGCCCAGAATAGGCTTGAATGCACGTCCAGGTAATGCCGTCGCTATCTGTAATCTCTCGTTCCATGAGTATCCTCTCTTGTTACCGTGCTTCTGTCAGGTTGGGAGCGATCGCTTGTTGATGTTGCACAGGTCCAATCCCATGCTCATTGAAAGGGTACACCTAATCGTTGGGCAGCTTGTTCATCTTCAGGGCGATCGCCTACATAGAGCGAATTTTGCGGAGTATGTTTGTGTCTGATCATTGCTAGTTCCAACATACCCGATCGCGGTTTGCGATACTGTCCAGACCACTTGGTTTGGCTGTGGTTATGAACATTGTGATGAGTGACGCGGAAACACTTTTTGCGCTCAAAGTCGGGGCAGAAGTAGATTTCTCTCAATTCAGGGAATAACTCAAGCGTGTATTGCTGTTCCTGGATACACCGTTGCATAGACTTATGACCTGCGGCAACTCCACCTTGGTTGGTGATGCCGACAATAATCCAATCATCTTTGTAGGCGCGAATGGCAATATCAGCACCTTCAATAATGCGTTGATCTTCGGGATGTTGGAAGTATTGTTGTCCGCTGAGTGGTTCGCGGAGCGTGCCGTCCATGTCTATTAGTAATAAGCTCATCGTTCCTTGATAAAACTTCCTGTTTTATCCGACATCTTAAGCTGCGAGTCATTTCTTATCCTCTAGCTAATGGTATGCACTGAGTAAGAGCGATCGACGGATCAACCTATCTTCTAAACCAGTGAAATATTAAATTAATGTGTAATTAAAAATACAAAAACCGGGAACACTTTTTTTGTATTCGAACGTGATGATTCTCACGTTTGCTTCTCTACAAATTATCTATAAAATATTTAAAAATCATCCTAAAGATAAAGTTGTGAATCGATAAAGTGCTATAGGGTTAACTTGAGTTAACGGAAGATGTACGGCGCGAACTGCAATTCGTACTGGTTGATTCCGCTGACGAAGTATTGACAGAAACCCGATCGCCCGTAAAGCACACGAAACTGATGTTGATTAGCTAAATTCTTTGAGCAAGGGGACAATTTAGTGAATTGTGACTTGAGCGAAAAGCAGATCGATATAGAAGGGTACAGGACGACTTATTTAGAAGGGGGAGAGGCATCAAACTCAGATCCCATCCTGTTTTTGCATGGCTGGACAACGTCCACTGCACCCTACCGCGAAAGCTTAAAGTTTCTATGCCAACGGTATCGTGCGATCGCGCCCGATCTACCCGGTTTTGGAAAATGCACTCATCCGAAATGCGCTCCCGATAGCGCTAGTTATGTCAATTGCATCGTTTCTTTTCTACAAGCATTGAACATTCAAAAAGCGCATGTAATTGGACATTCAGGGGGAGGCTCCATAGCGGTAGCGAAGCGGTAGCGCTCTGAGCGCGTCGCCCTAGCCGCCACAAGACCATCTTATGTAAGTAGCGTCATCATCTCAGACAGCACAGGAATTCCGCTTGGCAAATTACCAAAGGTTGCACTGGGGAGATCAATTGACATGGTGATGCAAACTCCAAAGGTGAAAATTATGCCGATGCTGCGATTTTGCCGAGCTTTGCTTCACAACTGGGTATTTAACACTCAGAATATGATTCAATGCACGCGGCTTGCACTTAACGAGGATTTACGACCACTCCTACCACAGGTTAAATCTCCGACTCTGGTTATGTGGGGAGGAAGCGATCGCTTTATTCCGTTGCAATTATGTTATGAGTTTTCACAAGGCATTCCAGGCGCTCAGAGGCTCGTTGCTCAAGGAGAACATCATGAATGGGCTATGTTTCGTCCAGAAATATTTGTGCCAATTATATTTGATTTTTTGAGTGAAGTTGAGAAGAGTGAAAATCCTGGGATTGTTTGAAAAAATAGTTCCTTCAATCGAGATTATTAAATAAATGGTGAAATCTAAGTTGTGTTAATAGTAACAATCTGGTTTAACTCAAAACTCTTCCTTCGGTCAAGGTTAAGACAGTCTGCAAGGATGAAGTTGTAATTCTAAATACTTTTTAGCTTTAAAAGTAAGAGATTGTGGCTGAAGGAGCTTTACAAATGACTTACGACAATTACCGCAACCAAGGTCAGCAAGACGATTATTTTGATGCCGATTTCTCCAAAGCAGGCGATCGCCGCATGCAGAAACAAAGCAAACGCTCAAACCAGCAAAAGATCCGCCAAATTGCGCGAGAAAGGTTTGGCTATGAGTCTTTTCGAGCAGGGCAGGAAGCTGCGATCAAAGCTCTTCTCGATGGTCATGACACCCTAGCGGTGATGCCCACAGGTTCGGGGAAATCAGCAATTTACCAGATCGCAGGTACTTTAATTCCCGGTTCGACCGTCGTAATTTCACCCCTGATTGCTCTGCAACGCGATCAGGTTGAGTCAATCGCACGGCAGGATGTGGGTGAGGCGGCTGTGGTTAACTCTACCGTGCCGACTGCCGAGCGAGAGGAAGTTTTTGAGGCGCTGGAAGAGGAAAAGCTTGAGTTCCTGTTTCTCCCACCGGAGCAGTTCAACAATCCAGAGACACTGGAGCATTTGCAACATTCTAACCCTCGCTGTTTGTGATTGACGAAGCCCACTGTATCAGCGAATGGGGTCACGATTTTCGACCGGATTACCTGAGACTTGGTAGTGCGATCGCAGCACTAGGTCATCCAAGGATACTCGCACTGACAGCTACCGCTGCACCGACTGTACGCGAAGAAATCATCGAACGCTTGGGAATGCATGACCCCCAGGTTATCGTGCAGGGATTTGATCGCCCGAATATCTGGCTGGGTGTTAAACAATTTGACGATGAAGCCGAAAAGCATCAAACCTTTGTGAAATGGGCTGTTCGTGCCAAAAAACCCGGTATTGTCTACGTTGCCACTCGCAAGAAAGCAGAGGAGGTGGCCTAGGCGCTATGCGACAAGGGTGTCAAGGCGATTTTCTACCATGCTGGGATGAAAGCTAAGGAACGGGAGGAAGCTCAAGCGACGTTCATGAACGATGAGGCTGAGGTGATTGTCGCCACAACAGCGTTCGGGATGGGTGTGGACAAGCCGAACGTGCGCTTTGTCTTTCACCACGACATCAGCGATTCTGTCGATTCCTACTACCAGGAGATGGGACGGGCAGGACGAGATGGAGAAAAAGCCTTAGCAATATTGTTCTACTGTCCCGATGACCTTAACATCCGGCGATTCTTGGCGAGTAGCGGTCAGGTTGATGCCCAAGAGGTAGAACAGGTTGCAGCAGTTGTTCAGGAACAGGATGAACCGATTAAGCGGCGGGACTTGCGAGAACAAACGGGTCTTTCTCAGGCGAAAGTTGCAACAGCACTCAGTCGTTTAGAAGAAGTGGGTGTTGTCGAAATGCTGCCGACAGGTGAGGTTGTCGAGAGCGAACAACCGCCTGAAATAAGTGAAGCCGCCCAAGAAGCTATCCGTGCCCAGGATCGCTATCAGCACTATTTGCAATCGCGCCTAGAAATGATCCGGGGCTACGCTGAGGTACGCGACTGTCGCCGCAAGTACCTGCTCAACTACTTTGGTGAAAAGCTTGAAGAACCCTGCGGCTTCTGCGACAACTGCAAAGCTGGGGTAGTTGTGGAGGATGGCTCTAAGCCCTTCCCACTATCGAGCCGTGTTGTTCATTCCTCCTAGGGCGAAGGGCTAGTGATGCGCTACGAGGGGGATAAGATGGTCATCCTGTTTGATGAGGTGGGGTCCAAGACTCTCAGTGTTGACCTAGTGACGCAGCGCGGTCTGCTCAAGCAAGCAGATAGTACCTATTCCCTCTGAAGGCTTCCGAGGTCGAATTTATCTCGCTTTCATTCAACCAGTTTTTCATAAGGATTCATAAGGAGTATTAGTCATGCAACTTAAACCCATAGACCAACAAGTAGTCGTCGTTGTAGGAGCTTCCAGCGGTATTGGGCGAGAGACAGCGATTCAATTCGCGGTGCGGGGGGCGAAGCTGGTCGTTTCGGCTCGTAGCGAACCAGGGTTGGATTCTCTAGTCGATGAAATCAGGCAGATGGGAGGCGAAGCGATCGCTGTCCCGGCTGATGTCGCAGATTTTGATCGGGTAAAAGCGATCGCAGATAAAGCTATCGAGCATTACGGGCAACTTGATACCTGGGTGCATTTAGCCGCCATCAATCTCTACGCGACGTTTGAGCAGACAACCCCAGAAGAGTTTAAGCGCATCATCGATGTGAACCTAATGGGACAGGTACACGGGGCGATGGCGGCACTACCCCATCTCAAGCGCCAGGGACGAGGATCGCTGCTCCATGTCTCCTCAGTGGAAGGCAGACGTTCCTTCCCATATCACAGCGCCTATGGAGCTTCCAAGCATGGGATTGATGGCTTTCTGGAAGCGATGCGGGTGGAGTTGATGCACGAGGGTTTCTCCGGCATCAATGTCACGAATATCATGCCAGCCTCCATCAATACACCTCTGTTTAACAAATCTCGCACCAAAATCGGCGTAAAACCCCAAGGACTACCGCCGTTCTACCAGCCGGATATCGTAGTAGACGCTATCCTCTCCGCGGCTTGCCACCCAACCCGTGACATGATTGCTGGAGGCGCAGGGAGGGCGGGCGATGTCCCTAATTCAGAAGCTCTCGCCCCAGTTAATGGATACCTTGTTGCTGCAGGCGGGAGCGGGCTTTAAGCTACAGGAAACCAGTGAGCCGAAGTCCGAAGAGGCTCCAGATAATTTATTTGAGCCGATCGCAGGCTTCGATCGCGTTGAGGGAGATTTTAGCAAGAACTCACGGGCGAACAGTTACTCCACCTGGCTGGAAACCCATCCAACAGCAAAGTGGGGTGCGATCGCTGTACTAGGAGCTGTAGGGTTAGCGGTACTGGCGGCGTCAGTGTCTAACACCAGTAAGCTCATTTAGCCTGGAGTTGCGAGATAACGGCTTTGATCAACATTAAGCTGTGCGAACGGCTAGAGAGAGAAGCGATCGCTTCTCTCTAACAACAATTCTCAACCGTTCTTAGTGCCTAGCAACCTAGCGTACTCGCCCTGGATGACTTGATAACACTCACACGAAGTCGCTTCCAATTCTTCCCGATTCAGGATGGTAACTTTGCCACGGGTGTAGCGAATCAGTCCTGCTTGTTGAAGAGCATTAGCCACCTCCGTGACACCCGCACGTCGTACACCCAGCATCTGACTCATAAATTCCTGAGTCAGGGGCAACTCGTTTGACTCTACACGGTCACAGACGAGCAGCAGCCAACGAGCAAGTCTCCCCTCCAGATAATGAAGGCGATTGCAGGCAGCGTTTTGCGAGACGAAGGCGTACAGCGCTTGCATGTAGCGCAGTAGAAGACTTTGCAGTGAACCACCCCGTTGAAACTCGGTTTTAAGCACACTTGCCTTCATCCTCATGGCAGAGTCTGGTACCTGCACCGTCGCGGTTGTAGTGGCGATGTTATCTCCCAAAGCGGGGAGGAGACCCGCAACTCCGTCATTTCCCACTAAGGCCACTTCGACCATTGAGCCATCTGACATCGTGGAGAGCGAAGAAATGATTGCCTGATAGGGAAAATAGACGTATTCAAGTGGTTCACCAACCTCGAAAAGGACTTGTTTAAAAGAGAGCGAGACGCGCTCTAGATTGGGAACAAGGCGTTGGTACTCAGCATCTGGCAGAGCAGCTAGCAGTCGATTTCTTGGCTTGGCTGAGGCTTCGGACATCGGGTATTAGGAATGTTCTCGAGTTGAGTCGTTGCAAAAAACAACTGACGGCATCAGGAGAAGATTTTAGACCCTAGTCCGAATGTCAAGAGGTGTTTAATTGACCAGGAATAAAAACCCGGTTCTTTCATGCTAGCGAATCAAAATTTTGTGCCGCCTCTCCCGCTTGCGGGAGAGGCGGCACAAACCTAATAGAGGGGGGAGATGGAGGGTTGCATCGCGCGATCGCAAGCTGCTGTGATGTGTTAGCGAAGCCTTCCGCAAAGCGATCCGCAAAGCTTAGATATAGTGGTTCTCACTCTTAGTGGGACTTAGACAAAAACTAAGGCGAAAATGGCTTCAAACCTAGACAGAGAAGTATTTTCAGATCGAATATGCATAAATCTAGTATTCATAAGGGTTTCAGGCGTTTTTAGGTCATCGACCTCTTTTCCTTGCCCAGAAAGCTTTTCAGCCCCTTTAGAGCCTTGAAATTTGTTTAATCCCAGTTGGGTTTAATAATGGCATAATTGATTAAAGCTCCTTTTCGAGTGGGTTATCAGGGTTGTCAAGATGGTCAGAGTTGTCAAAATTGAGATTACTGAAGAAGCTGAAACTCTAAAAAAGCTGCTAGTTCAGCAAAAAGACAAACGTACCTTTGA
>NZ_JACJTV010000062.1 GCF_014698845.1 Coleofasciculus sp. FACHB-1120
GTCACGAGTGCGTTGCGGCACTGTTTGGGCAACTCGCAACTCGCTCAACATCGAGTCCTCTGCTTCGCTTAAGATAATCCGAATCGGAGCTGGCATAAATAATGGAAAACTCCGTTTAGAGAACCTATCCCATCTTATATTTAATTAGTCCCAGCTACTTACTTATTTTGTCGCACCTTATCTTTAATAATAATGTTGGTCAATCAGCTTTTAACGAACTACCTCATACTGCCTAGTTAGTCAAGTACATTTTTTAACCATAAATTTAACCAAAAAAGAGTATATTTAGAGATTCTCGCTAGGAAAGCTGTTGAATGGCTCTACAGAGCTAGTAAACTGGAAAGCCTAATATAGTTAACTTGTACAATAATTTGCCAAATTCAGGCTAAAACAAGGAGCCGTTATATGAACTTGAGCGGCAAAAGTAAGATTCCAAAGATTCTTCAAACCGATCAAGCCCAACTACTGACAGACTGGATCTCTGAGCAAATAGCTGCTGGTATCCGCAAAGACCTGATTAAGGAGATAGAGCTGCGTGAAGAGTGCAGAGAATTTCTAGACTTGTTCTCGGCGGCTGTCCAGCAGGGTAACTTCATCGACATTAAATCGGCTGAGTGGCGTAGCGTGCGCGAGATGCTTGGCTCGATTTCGCGATCGCGCAGTCAGAAAGGCTTTACCCCATCCGAAACCGCAATATTTATTTTCTCCTTGAAGCAACCTTTGTTCAGCCGCTTGCGCTTAGAACTGGCACAGGATGGTGAAAGCCTTCTGGAAGAGATTTGGGCGGTTACGACTCTCATCGACAAGCTTGGTCTCTGGACAACTGAGTCCTATCAGAAAGCCCGCGAGGAAGTGATTTTGCGCCAGCAAGAGGAGCTGATGGAACTCTCAACGCCAGTCGTGAAACTGTGGGATGGCATTTTAGCCCTACCCATCATTGGCACCCTCGATAGCGCCCGCACCCAAGTGATGATGGAGTCCCTCTTGCAGAAAATTGTAGAGACGGGTTCGGAAGTAGCCATTATTGATATTACGGGAGTGCCAACCGTCGATACTCTGACAGCGCAGCACTTACTCAAGACGGTTACAGCGGCTCGTCTAATGGGCGCTGATTGCATCCTGAGCGGAATCCGTCCCCAGATTGCTCAAACGATCGTCTACTTGGGCGTGGATCTAGCGGATGTGATCACCAAGGCTTCCCTATCCGATGCATTTGCTTTAGCGCTGAAGCGAACTGGAGCCGCGATCTCTCGCCCCCAAACCCGCACTTAGGAGTTTTATGGAACGTATACCCATATTACAAATGGGCGAATTCCTTCTAGTGACGATTCAGGTTGATATGCACGATCGCCTAGCGATGGCTTTGCAAGACGACCTGACCGACCGCATTAACCGAACCAGTGCCCGTGGTGTACTGATAGATATTTCAGCACTGGAGATTGTGGATTCTTTTATTGGGCGGATATTGGGAAATATTGCCAAGATGTCGCGAGTACTGGATGCGGAAACAGTCGTTGTCGGGATGCAGCCAGCAGTAGCGATCACTTTGGTAGAGTTGGGACTTTCCTTAACCGGCATTCGCACAGCCTTAAATGTTGAGAAAGGAATGGCGCTCCTGCATAAATCCTTCGAGGCTTCTGTTAGGGATAGCATAGATGGTCATGCAGAGGTCTGAAACCATGAGCATCCAGTCATCCGCAGACGTTGTGCTAGTACGGCAAGCCGTGCGTCAGTTTGCCCTAGGGCTGGGTTTTGGCCTGGTTGACCAGACAAAAGTCGTGACAGCGGCAAGTGAGCTGGCACGCAACACGTTAGACTATGGCGGTGGTGGGACTGTGAAACTGGAAGCTCTAGAGGAGGGAATCCATCGGGGTCTGCGACTGACTTTTGAAGACACTGGGCCAGGAATTCCGGATATTGATCTGGCACTAAAAGATGGCTTCACAACCGGAGGCGGGCTGGGTATGGGTTTAAGTGGGGCAAAGCGGCTCGTGAACGAATTCAATATCGTTTCCCGTGTCGGAGAGGGCACAAAGATCACGATTACAAAGTGGAAGTGAGTTAATGATGAACGCTCCCGTTGCTCTGCCGATCTTAGAGTCTAGTCAGGTTGGCGAAGCGCGACGGATCGCGATCGCGATCGCAACTCGTCTCGGTTTCAACGAAACTGAGCGGGGGCAGGTTGGGATTGTCGTAACTGAAGTTGCAACTAACCTGGTTCGGCACGCTAAGGACGGTCTGCTGCTGCTACAGCCTTTAACCAAAAACGACATCACGGGGATGGAAATCCTCGCCTTAGACAAAGGGCCAGGAATCAGCAATCTCCAAGAGTGTCTGCGCGATGGTTTTTCTACAGCAGGGACTCCTGGAAATGGTTTGGGGGCAGTTAGCCGCCTTTCTGCTTTTTTTGAGATTCATTCTGCTCCCAATGTGGGTACAGCTTTATTAAGCCGCCTCTGGGCTAGCCCAATACCGGCAAAGCAATCGAACAACAATCTAGAGATTGGCGTGGTATGCCTGCCGATGGCAGGGGAGGAGGTGTCGGGGGATGGGTGGGTAACCGACCAACAGCCCGGTCGCAGTCTGCTGTTAGTCACTGATGGTTTGGGTCACGGGCCTCTAGCCGCCCAGGCGTCCTTAGAAGCCGTTCAGATATTTCGAGAGAATGTCCGCAAAAGCCCCAAAGAGATTATTGAAGCCGCTCACGCAGTTCTGCGGAGTACTCGTGGAGCCGCTTTAGCGATCGCAGAAGTGGACTTTGAACGACAAACCATTCGTTTTGCAGGAGTTGGCAATATCGCTGGCAGCGTTTTTTCTCCCGCAGGAAGCTACAGTATGGTTTCCCACAATGGGACTGTCGGGCATGAGGTTCGCAAAATTCAGGAGTTTGTCTATCAATGGCCCCAAGGAGGGCTTTTAGTGATGCACTCCGACGGGTTAGGTACGCAGTGGCGATTTGATCGTTATGCTGGTCTCATAACCAGACATCCCAGCCTAATCGCTGGAGTTTTGTACCGGGATTTCTATCGAGGTCGCGATGACGTAACTGTGCTGGTTGCTCGCGAAGCAGGCTGAAGGGCAAAGGATCGCTAATCAACAATGAACAATTAGCAATGCTTCTATTCGCAATTGACTAATGACCAATCTCCTCACTGTAGAAATCCGTTACGAGCAAGATGTCGTTATGACCCGTCAACGGGCACGGCAGATTGCTCAAGCTTTGGGGTTTGAATCTCAGGATCAGACCCGCATTGCCACTGCTGTCTCTGAAATTGCTCGCAACGCCTTCCAATATGCCGGTGGGGGAAAAGTTGAATTTCAGGTGGAAGGCGAATTGTCTCATAGCTTGCTGATATGCGTTCGTGACCAAGGATCGGGCATCGCCAATCTGAAAACCATTCTGGATGGACAGTATAAATCAGAAACCGGAATGGGCTTAGGCATCATTGGCACCAAGCGGCTGATGGATCGGTTTCACATTGCGTCAACGCCAAAGCACGGAACAGAGGTGCTGATGGAAAAAACCTTGCCAAAGCGGGCACCAAGCTTGACCGCAAAGCGCTTGGGGCAAATCGCTGATGAGTTGGTAATGAGAGGGTCTCAAAATCCATTTGAGGAAATTCAGCAGCAAAACCAAGAACTGCTTCGCACTCTAGCGGAACTCGAAAAGCGTCAAGCCGAACTAGCCCAAGTCAATCGCGAGCTAGAGGATACCAATCGCGGTGTTGTGGCATTATATGCCGAGTTAGATGAAAAAGCAGTTTCTTTACAGCGAGCGAATGAACTCAAAACTCGTTTTCTCTCCAATATGAGCCATGAGTTTCGCACGCCGCTTAACTCAATTATGTCTCTCTCCAGGCTGTTGCTAGATCGGATGGATGGTGAATTGACAGCCGATCAAGAAAAGCAAGTGACATTTATCCGCCAGTCAGCTGAAGGTCTTTCGGAGCTAGTAAACGACCTTTTAGACTTGGCAAAGGTCGAGGCGGGAAAAATTGTGGTTCATCCGAATGAGTTTGAAGTTAGCGAGCTATTCGCTACACTCAGAGGAATGCTTCGCCCACTTCTTAGTGAGAATTCTTCAATTTCTCTGGTTTTTGAAAAACCTGTTGGCTTTCCCACACTTCGCACTGATGAGGGCAAGGTTGCCCAAATTTTGAGAAATTTTATTTCTAATGCCTTGAAATATACCGAAAAAGGTGAAGTTCGCGTCAGAGCTGAACTGGATAAAAATACCGTCGTCTTCTCTGTAACTGATACAGGTATCGGAATTGCACCTGAGGATATTGAGCGAATCTTTGAGGAATTTATTCAGGTAAATTCTCACCTTCAAAAGCGGGTTAAAGGAACAGGTCTAGGACTGCCGCTTTCGCGGAAGTTAGCCGAGTTGCTCGGAGGCAGTGTCTCCATCAAAAGCTCACACGGGCTTGGTTCCACGTTTTTTGCCACTATACCACTCGTTTACGGGGGTGATATCGAGGAGGCAGATGAAATGGATGTTCCCTTGCAGTTAGATGCGACTCGCGATCCGATATTAGTTGTAGAAGATAACCAAGAGACACTGTTTATTTACGAGAAGTATTTTGCGGGGTCGAGTTATCAGATGATCCCAGCGCGATCGCTCAAGCAAGTCAAACAAGCATTTCAAATGTTTAAGCCACGAGCTGTGCTATTAGATATCTTGCTTGAAGATCAAAACACCTGGGATTTCCTTTCTGAGATGAAAGCCAACTCTTTAACACGAGATATTCCCGTCGTCGTTATCACCGTTATTGACAACGAGAAGAAAGCTCGTGCTTTAGGTGCAGATGCCTTCTTTGTTAAACCAGTGGAACGGTTATCGCTTCTCGAAAAACTTAATATGTTAGTCAAGCAAGAGCATTTACAAAAGGTTTTGATTATTGACGATGACCCAGTATCCCACTATCTACTCAAGCAATCTTTAGCCGCTTGTACGGGTGCTACCACCCGTGAAAATCACTTTGATTTTAAGATAATTGAGGCAACTTCAGGGGGCGAAGGCATTCGTCATGCCCACTTAGAAAATCCTTCTTGTATTTTTCTCGACTTAGTTATGCCAGATATGAGCGGGTTTGAGGTTTTGGAACAGTTGAAAGCCGATCCAGCTACTAAAAATATTCCGGTAATTATTAATACTTCAAAGCTTCTTGAACCAGAGGAGCGCTCGATACTGGTTGAAAGCACAGTAGCGATTCTCTCAAAAGACAATCCATCGCGTGAAGTTGCGATCGCTCTTGTCCGAGAAGCACTTCTTTCCGCTGGGCTAGTTCTGGAGCCTGGAGAGGAAGAACATGTCTGATCCCACTCTTGTCACTATCTTGCACGTAGACGACAACGAAGCCAACCGCTATGTCATTAGTCGGATGCTTCGGAAAGCAGGATTTGAGGTTAAAGAGGCCGCAACCGGCGAAACGGCTCTGCAATTGGTTGCACACCAACCGCCTGACTTAATTATCCTTGACGTGCAGCTTCCTGGCATCAATGGGTTTGAGGTTTGCCACCGACTCAAGGCAAATCCCAGCACTTCCTCGATTCCCGTGCTGCATCTATCTGCTAGTTTTGTTGAAAGTAAGGATAAGGCACAAGGGTTAGAGAGTGGTGCAGATGGCTACTTAGCCCAGCCAGTAGAGCCAATAGAGTTGCTTGCAACGGTGAAAGCTTTGCTCCGCATCCGAGAGGCTGAAGAAGCGGCGCTGGCAATGGCGAAGGAGTGGCAAACGACATTCGATGCCATGAGCGATGGTGTTTGTTTACTTGACAGTTCTGGAAGAGTTCTGCGATGTAACAGCACCATGACAAACCTTTGGAAAAAACCATTCAGCGAGATTAATGGTTGCTTTTATCAGCAGCTGATGGAAGATACGCTGGGCTGCATTGCTGTAACTTCTTTGACTTGTGTCCAGGAAACTCGTCGTCGAGACAACGTGGAGCTACGATGTGGTGAGCGATGGTTTTCTGTTACTACAGATCCCGTGTTCAACGAAGGTGGAATTTTTACAGGTGCAGTTTATATCGTAGCTGACATCACAGAGCGCAAGTGGGCATCAGAAGCTCTGGGAGCAAGTGAGGAACGGTTCCGCCTGTTGTTGGAGAATCTGGAAGACTATGCAATTTTCTTTCTCGACACAGAGGGGCGTGCTATTCGTTGGGGTGTTGGAGCAGAACGCATCTTAGGCTATCAGGAAGCCGAGATACTGGGTCAATCTGTTTCAATTATCTATACACCTGAAGACATTGAACGTGGTGCAGACAAGCAAGAACTGGAAACGGCAGTAACAGAAGGTCGTGCGGAGGATGAACGCTGGCACGTGCGTAAGGACGGTACCCGTTTCTGGGCAAGTGGCATCATAACGCCCTTACGAGATGAGACTGGGCAACTACGAGGCTTTTCCAAAATCATGCGCGACTTCACCGAACGGAAGCGAGCTGAAGACGAACGCAACCAGCTACTTGCCTCGGAACAGGAGGCACGCGCCGCAGCGGAGTCAGCAAACCGGATGAAGGACGAGTTTTTGGCGACTCTCTCCCACGAACTGCGATCGCCCCTCAACGCAATGTTGGGATGGGTTCAACTACTCAATACTCGTAAATTTGACGAGGCGACGACTGCGCGGGCGATGGAGACAATTGAGCGCAGTGCTAAGGCACAAGCTCAGCTGGTGGAGGATTTGCTGGATGTTTCCCGCATCATTCAGGGTAAGTTACGCCTGAATGTCCGCCCAGTTGAGCTGGCTTTGGTTGTTGAGGCAGCGGTTGATACCGCCCGTCCAGCGGCTGACGCTAAGGCAATTCGACTCCAAAGCGTACTCGATCCGTCAGCAGGTCCTGTTGCCGGAGACTCAGACCGCTTGCAGCAAATAATCTGGAATCTGTTATCTAATGCGATCAAGTTCACACCTAAAGATGGGCGAGTTCAGGTTCGCCTCGAACGAGTGAACTCTCATGTGGAAATCACAGTAACTGATACAGGCCTTGGCATTCGCTCTGACTTTGTACCCTATGTCTTTGATCGCTTTCGTCAAGCTGATAGCTCAATTACCCGGTCATATAGCGGACTGGGTCTGGGTCTAGCAATTGTGCGCCACTTGGTAGAGTTGCACGGCGGCACAGTTCGCGCAGAAAGTCAAGGAGAGGGGCAAGGAGCAGCATTTGTCGTAAAGCTTCCACTTATGCCTGTCCGCTTGGAAACCAGTCAGGAAGAGCAAATTCACCCAACCGTTGCGGGAGGAGTCCCGTTTGATAATCCACAGTCCCTAGATGGCTTACAAGTACTCGTTGTAGACGATGAGGTTGATTCTCGTGTGTTTCTCACGACGGTACTGGAACAGTGTGGAGCCTCTGTGCGTGCTGTTGCATCCGCCCATTCAGCACTTGAAGTCATTAAACTTCTTAAACCAGATATTCTATTGAGCGATATCGGGATGCCTGAAGAGGATGGCTATACTTTGATCCGGAAAGTGCGGGCACTTTCAGCAGAACAAGGAGGACGGATTCCCGCTGTAGCGCTAACAGCATACGCTAGAGCAGAGGATAGGATGCGAGCGATCGCTGCCGGATTTCAAATGCACATCTCTAAACCTGTGGAACCAGCAGAATTAGCGACTGTAGTAGCGAGTCTTGCTGGACGAACAGAAATCCATGAAGTGTGAAGTCGTGCAATTCGTTGTAACTGACATCTTGCAGCATTCTCAAGAAGTGGGTTGCAAAGCTGGTAAAAATCTGAAAAAAAGGGCGTAGCGGGACTTAGACGAAAACTGCTAAAAAAATGGCTTAAAACCTAGACAGAGAAAGACTTTTAGCTTAAAAGAGCATAAATCCAGTGTTCACAAGGGTTTCAGACCTTTTTTGGTCATCAACCTCTTTTCCTTGCTCAGAGAGGTTTTCAGCCCCTAAAGAAGCTATAAAATGTCTAAGTCCCGTGAGCAGAAATGACTGACGTTTAACCCACATCTCCACTCTTTTGTCAGTGCGTAACTCCTAAAATTCTGGTCGCTAAGGCTGAAAAGCTTGGGATGTATATGTGTAGCAGTTACCTTGATTGGATGCTCACCAGCAACTCACGCTGTCACTATCAAAGGGTTACTATTGGCGAACGAGGCAGCAGCCATCCATCAACCAGGATTTATCAGCTAGAGGGTGGTGAGAATGACGCTCGCCGCCTGGTACTCAAAGATTTGAGTGTGAGCTTCATTTCAGAGTCAGTGATTATTCAACAATGAATCTTCATGGGTTTGGACGACTTGTAGTAACTTGCCGTTTCGCCCCAAAGCTTCATCCGCCAATTCGACAATCCAAGGGTTAGGTACAGCTTGGGGTCTGGCTTTTAGTACATAAGCCAAGGCTGACTCTTCTTTTCCAACCCCAAGTAGCACAGCATAAACTATCAGGGCGATAGCGGTTGAGCGGCTGACCCCAGCAAAGCAATGGATGAGAACATCCCCACCGCACGTTCTTATCGCCTGAGTGAAGTCGATGACTTGGAGAATATCCGCAGGTGCAGCCAGGACATCTTCAGGGTCATTAACAGGTGTAGTGATGTCATCAAACTCTAGCCTGAGTCGGTGGGACACTTGCGTATAACCGGGCGGGGAGGGTTCACTCGGATCGCAAATGGAGATTATGTGTTGAATGAATGGTTCTGTGGTTTGTCCAAGAATTCGTTGGCTTGCTTCAATACGATTGGTGATAAAGATTGTTGGAAGTTTATCGAGTCGGGGGTCAAGCACAATAGTGCTACTAGGTGTTATTTTTTCTTTCTCTTGTTTTGACGCAAAATCAACCACTTGTGTCAGCCGAAAAGCCAAAGAGTCTCTAGTGTCAATTTGCTTCAATACTTCAATAACCCGCTCACGAACAAAGGAGTCTGGATCGTTGAGTGCTATTCTCAATTCAGCTTTTGCTACAACTGAGCCAATGTGCCCTAATGCAGAAGCGGCTCGACTGCGGACAAAAGGTTCTGGGTCGTTTTTAAGCACTCGTAGTAGCCCCGATACAGCTTTTTCACTGCCAATAAGCTCTAGCGCCTTGGTCGCACTCCAACGTACATGAGAGTTTAGATCGCTAAGGGCTGAGAGTAATGGCTCTACCGCTGTCTTGGCACCGATTTTCCCTAGTGCTAAAGCGGCTCGACTACGAACGAGAGAGTCTGGGTCGTGAAGCGCCAAGAGCAACCCGGAACAAGCCGCCTCAGCGCGAATTTTTCCTAAAGCAGAAGCGGCTCGACTACGCACAGACGCATCTCCATCTTCGTTGAGTACGATGAGCAACCTAGCTACAGCCGCCTCATCACGAATTTTCCCTAAGGCAGAAGCCGCCCAGACACGAACATCAGAGTCTTCATCGTTGAGTGCAAAAAGCAGCCCTTGAGTTGCGGCAAACGTGTGAATTTGTCCCAGAGCCGAAGCCGCCCACTTCCTCTCCTGGGGACTTTTCTGGTTTAGGATATCTATCAGATAGGCTACGACCGACTCTGTAGCAATTTGTCCCAATGCCCAAGCCGCCCAGCCGCTAACCCTATCATCAGAATGATTCAGTGCGCTAAGAAGCCCGTTCACTGCCGTCTGTGAGCCAATTTTCGCTAAAGCTCGGACTGAACTGCTTAGCTTTTTGGGGTTCTCACTATTAAGAGCTTCTAGCAGTTGAAGCGTTGTCTGCTCCGAGCGAGTCATTGGGAGTCAACTCCAAGTGTACAGGGACTTTTTATTTTACGTGGAGATATATTAGTGTCGTTCAAGAGGAAAAGCTAAATCCGGCTTGCTTTTTCGGCTCAATCTAGCTTGGCAATGCTGATAGTCAAATGCTAGATCACTGAGCAAACTTTCTCTGTAATCCTGCAATAGGGAAGGTTTTGCTCAGCGACACAAAATTGTCTCGACGTCATTTTATTGGGCACTGTACAGATAATAAAGCCCTCGCCCTCTATGCTAGATGGTAGGAGCGTTTGATGGATGGTTGAGCTGATTGATTTTATTCCAACCGTTCCCATGCTGAGGAACTGATATTGGGACGTGAGTAGCGATCGCCTTTAAAAATAAGTGCCAATTGGAACTTGCTGCCGCAATTATTGCACGCTGCCAACTAGCGATCGCCTCAAAGTACCAGTTGCTACTTTTCTCCCATCTCCCACGATGGGTTTTACTGCCTAACCGCATCAAAGGATGTCAGAACTACTAAGCTATCGGCTATTTTTGAATTAAAATACAGTAAATTAATTCAGTAATAAAATGCAGTAATAATGACCACCATCTGCTTTAGTAATTTAAAGGGTGGAGTCGGAAAATCAACGACTCTTACCCATTTCGCCTATTGGTTATCTGCCATCAAAAAGTGCAAGGTCGCAGTCATTGACGCAGACGGGCAGAGCAGTACCTCCACCTGGCTGCATTCGATGGATACAGAGGTGCCTATCTATCGCATGACCGATCCAGATGAGTTGGCTGAAGAAATTCCCAAGCTGGAAAAGACTGTGGATTATTTGGTAGTGGACAATGCTGGGAATTTGGGAGAGGCAACCCGGTGTACACTTCTGACTGCAAAACTTGCAGTCATTCCGATTACTCCATCTGGGCTGGATTTAGTTTCAGCCGCATCGGCTGTCAGGATGGTACGCCAAATCCAGAATGCACGAGGTGGATTGCCGCTATCCGGCATCTTCATTAATCGAGGAGTGAAGAATACCAAGCTGTTGAAGGAAGCCCAAGAGCTGCTAAAGCAACTGGAAGGAGTCAAGGCATTCAAGCAAGTTATCTATCAGCGGCAAGCGATCGCAGATGCCTTCTTGCAGAACACAACCGTATGGGGACTAAAAGGGACTGAAGATGCAGCGTCAGATTACCAGCGGCTATTTACAGAGATTCTGAGGTTGGCGAAGTGAGCAAGAATAAACCCCGACATTCTCTAACTGACTTGGTTGCTCAATTTGCATTAGGTAACTTGGAACCACAGGCTGAACCTGCCAGCAAACAAAAGGCAAAGGGGAAGAAGACGGCTCCGACGCAGGAAGAAGAAAACCTGCTGGAGAAGCTGAAGAAGCAAGTTCCCTCAAAAACCCGAATCACGCTTGACCTTGACCCAGAAACCTACGAGCAGCTATCAGAGTTAGCTGAGTACACTGGGCAGACCAAAGCTAAACTGCTACGCGCACTGATTCGGGAAGTGGCAAAATTACTGCAAAATTAACAGTAAAAATAATCATTTAAAATTTTGCTGAAATTTTCCGGCAGCTCTAGGACGATAGTATCTGCTAGCTTCAGAGCCTCTTGGAAAAGTTTGTACTCTACTACTGCTGATGCTCGTGTTAAGCTCAAGTGTCTTTACCCATCAATTCAATCTTGACAGCCTACTAGAATCTTGGTGGGCTGTATCTGCGAAAAATCATCAATTTATCCGAGACTGATGAAAGAGGGTTATACCAATTGGGTTTGAGTTTGACACAAATAAGTTTAGACTTCTAAATCCCTGCTAAGACTAGCGCCTCGATGATAAATTTCCATCCTGTAACAGATGCAATAATGGTTTGGTTTAGATCCTGTAGAGCTTTTTTTACTCCAAACCTTAACTCATCGAGATTAGTAAACAGCTCCCACTTGAGCGCTTTTTTGATTTCTGACCACAACCGCTCAATCGGATTGA
>NZ_JACJTV010000063.1 GCF_014698845.1 Coleofasciculus sp. FACHB-1120
AAAACAACGAAATCTAGATTCTCGAAAAATTGATTGGCAATTTACTACCGCTGATGCTCGCATTAAGCTCAAGCGTCTTTACCCATCAATTCAAGCTTGACAAGGTAGTAGACCCCGCAGTGTCAAACTGAATTCAGGTCATTTAAGCAATGTTGTATGTGCGACTGGCTGCGCTTGGCGACTGTTGCCTTCGGCTACAACCCGCTTTGAGGTGGAAGGGCACCGCCCCTAAAACTCAGAGCTAGAGCCAGCTTGGGATAACTCGACTTTTGGCGAATAGTCGGAGGCTTTCAGCTTTAGTAAAGTAGCTGCGATACTAGGCACAGAGTCACTTTTATGCCAGAAGGATCGGATAAGCAGCACAGCCACTTGGGTACGGGATGGTCTTTCCCACTACGGGTGAACGTACAGGGAGGACTTCAACTCAGTTCAGCAGAACGGAATATCGAAGAATCGATTCGGATTATCCTGCGGACTGAAATGGGAGAAAGGGTGTATCGACCCAATTTTGGGTCGCGCTTATCGGAAATGGTCTTTGCGCCTATGAATACTCAAACCCTTCTCCTGTTGCGCTTGCACGTCCAAGAAGCTCTAGAAATGTGGGAGCCGCGCATTGTCATCGATTTGGTGCGGACTGACCCCGATCCCATCCGAGGTCGAGTGGATATTATTGTGGAATACCATCCTAAGGGCACTTATGATGCTCGTAGCTTGGTCTATCCTTTCTATCTGAACGGCAAAGAGGAGTGATGGTTCATGAGGGTTTTGAGTAACAAGAGAATTCTTTAATTCAAAATTCTGACTCATTTATCGCATTTCTATAACTTTTGCCCAATTACTAATTACCAATTCCTAGCTACCGATTATTTATAAATAATGGACTTTGATTTTTTACCCAAGTTACCGAAGTCCGACTTAGATGACCGGACATTCAAAGATTTAGTAGATGAGTGCATTCTGCGAATTCCTCGCTATTGTCCGGAGTGGACGAATTATAACCCTAGCGATCCCGGCATCACGCTAATTGAGCTATTTGCGTGGCTGACCGATCAAATGTTGCTGCGGTTCAATCAAGTTCCCCGTCGCAACTACGTTGCTTTTTTAGAGTTGCTAGGGGTTCGCCTGCAAGCTCCGGTTCCTGCTCAGACAGACCTGACTTTTTATCTAAGTGCTGCTTTGCCCGACCCGTATACGATTCCATCTGGGGTAGAAATTGCGACCGTCAGGACAGAAACTGAGCAAGCGATTGTCTTCAGTACCAACCAGCCGATGGTGATTGGCAAACCGAGTATCCGACATTTTCTAACGGCTCAGACAGTTGAAGATGCTCCTCAAATGTTGCGCGATCGCTTCACGAACCTTTGGACTCTGCGCCCTGACGGTGAGTGGATGGGGAGAGAATTAGCCTTTTTTGATGAGCAACCCCAGCCGGGAAATTGCTTTTATCTGGTATTCGACCCGGAGGACGAATGCGAAGGGAATGTTCTGGCAGTCAAGTTTAAAGGAGAAGTTGCGACAGCCATCGGCATTAATCCCGATGCGCCTCCTCGCCGTTGGGAAGCTTGGAATGGCGCGTACTGGCAGCCGGTTTTGTTGCAGGAAGCCGATGATGGCACCAAAGGATTTAGTTTCAGCGAATTCGCCCGGAGTGGGAGCAATCCCCTCCAAAGTGGGGATATTGTGCTACATCTGCCCCAACGCTGGCCGGTGAGCCACTTCCTTACCTACCAAGGTCGCTGGCTACGCTGCGTTTATAGTCACATCGACCCTACACAACCGGGCTACAGTAGTTCCCCGCGGATTGTGAGTTTGTCGGTGAGGGCGATTGGTGGCACCGTCCTCGCTTCTCAATGCGAACAGATAAGAAATGAACTTTTGGGAGAAAGCGAAGGTACACCCGGTCAAACTTTCCAATTGCAAGGCGTTCCGGTCTTGACACGGCGGGAAGATGAATACATTTTGGTGAGTCCGCCTGGAGCTTTGCCTCAAATATGGACAGAAGTTAACGACTTTGCTGATTCTGGCCCTCAGGATCTTCACTACACGATTGACTCGCGGACTGGGATGGTTCAGTTTGGCCCCCTGATTCGAGAACCCGCCCAACTCCAACAGCAGACCCAGTTGCGGGCGAGAACGCAGATGCAGAATCTGGTGAGCGATCGCTTGCTGAATGCGAGTGCCCGTCCTGAAGAAGTGAGATCGCTAGAGCGTCAATATGGTGCAGTGCCGCCCAAAGGCTCCGCGATTCGGATGGTCGCTTACCGCACGGGAGGAGGTCGAAAAGGCAATGTTCAACGGGGAACCATTACCATCCCCAAGTCAGCCGTTCCTTACGTTGCCAGAGTCATTAACCATACCCCCGCCCGCAACGGTGCCGACGCCGAATCTTTGGAAGATGCTGTCATCCGAGTGCCAGCAATGCTCCGCACCCGCGATCGCGCTGTCACCCCTGAAGATTTTGAGGTACTGGCACTACAGGCAGCTGGCGGTGGCGTGGCTCGTGCCCGTTGTCTGACTCCTACCGATAGTAGCGAAGCCGGAACCGTCCGACTGATGCTGGTGCCCCAGGCGAATACGGATGCGATCGCGCGCGGGGAAGGCATTCACCCAGACCTATTTTCCCTCAGCCCTCAACTGAGCGAGCAAATCCATGCTTACCTGAATGAGCGACGGCTGCTGGGAGTGCAAGTGCGTCTGCAAGCACCCGAATATGTCGGAGTGTCTGTTCAAACTGAAGTCGCATTGGAACCGGAGTACAATAACCCCCGCGCCCAAGAAGAAATTCTGCTGAAATTACGGGTAGCGCTGTACCGCTTCCTCAACCCACTTACTGGCGGAATGGATGGGAAAGGCTGGCCCTTTGGACGCCCCGTTTATCCTTCAGACATTGTCACCTTATTCCAGCAAATTCCAGGCGTTCGCTATTTAGGTGTGGTGCAGCTGTTTGAGTTGCGTCAGCAGGAACAAACCTGGATACGGACACTGCCTCAAAACCCCGTCATCGATCCCGGTCCTTTAGGGCTAGTCTGTTCCTGGCTGAACAGTCGCCTGCGCTCTGGTCATGTTGTCAACTTGATTCAATAAAGGACTGAGGGGTGCAGGACTGTTAGCGAAGCGGTGCGAAGCCCGGATTAAGTGCAAGCGTGAAGAGAATGAGAAAGTAGTATCAGTTCCTCTAGTTTTTTGACTGCTAACTTCTGGCTTTTCACTTTCTGATTCCTCACTCACTCCTCATCCCTTACTCCTGATTTTCAGCACTTACCACTGACTATGACTCAAAGCACCTCGCACGGTAAAATCTTACACCTGACACTCACCCCCATGCAGCTTGCCGAGGCAGTTCAGCCAGTGGGGGCGAGTAGCACTGCCAATGCGCTGGCACTGAGTGGCAGTGTAAGTACCGAGGGCATGACGAGCAATCAATTGCTTGTGTATCCTGGCGAACCCAGTGAAATGGTGGTGCAGCTAAAAAACCTGGGAACCCGAATTCTACAGGTGAACCTGCAACTTGAGGGCAACTTTCCCAGCCATTGGTATCGCATTGGGATGGAGGGTCATGAAATTGCCCCAGGTCAGCAGATGGATGCGGTGTTATATTTCCAAATTCCAGCCAACTTCTTTGAAAATAACCAGTCTTTAGAGTCGGGTGGAACCCTAGTCGTCGATTATCATAGCCGCCTTCATGTGTACTATACAGAGCAAGGAGGCACGGGCGGGCTTGTCACACCAGCCAGACAACTGATCGAATCCGCAGCCTTCAACCTCTATATCCGTCCCCGCAGTCTCTACCTAGATTTCTTACCCAGTCTCTATCGGGAAGTAGACTTTATTGGTCGCTTTTTGAAGATTTTTGAGGAGACTTTTGAACCCGCAGTGCAGTCGATGGATCTCCTGTGGGCTTATTTAGATCCGTTAACTGCGCCAGCGACGCTGTTACCCTTTCTTGCCCACTGGGTAGCATGGCCGATGGACGCCCGTTGGAGTCTAAATCGGCAGCGATATCTAATTCGTCAGGCGGTAGAACTTTATCGCTGGCGAGGAACGCGACGAGGGTTGCGGCTCTATCTACATCTGTATACAGACTTGCCCCTAGACGACCATCTACCTGAAGAAGCTGATAAGCACATTAGTATTGAAGAAATTTTTGGTCAAGGTTTCCTGTTAGGAGAAACGCGCCTTGGCGAAGACTCCATGCTGGGCGGTGGGCGTCCCTATCACTTCATCGTGCGCCTGCGACCTGACCGACCAGGTCAAGTCGATGAAGGATTGGTGCGGCACATCATCGACCAGGAAAAACCGGCTTTCTGCACTTACGATCTTGATATTGCAGAGGTAATTGGTAGTGGGTAATCGGAATAAAAAAGCAATTAGTCATTAACAATTAGCAATCTTTCAAATAGCCATTAACAATTATGTTTCCTCCACCACCAACTAATCCTTTAGAACGTCTCCAAGTTACTGATGGTCTGTTGATGAATGCCGACCGTTGGCGTCGGGCGCATGAGTACCACCGACAGAGACAGAATATCCATTACCAGTCTCTTAACCAGCCAGGAATTGTCTGCGGTTTGGGCGTGCGCTTGATCGCAGCACCAGCGGAAGTCGCGCCGCAATTTCGGGATGGGCGTTGGGTACAAATTCAGCCGGGAATTGCGATTGACGTGGCAGGAAACCCAATTATTGTTTCTGAACCGATTGAATTTCGGGTGTCGGGTGAGACGCTGACAGAGAACCCGCAGATGGTTTATCTATCCATTAGTTATGTAGATCCGGAGAAATTGCGCCGGAAAGAGTCTCGTGAATTTGAAAAGGAAACCTTTCGACTGGATGAAAAGACCACTCCACCGAGTGACATGGAAGTGGAATTGTGCCGAATTTTTCTGCAATCCGAGTCAGAGGAATTAGAGCATCCCAAGGATGTTTTTTTTCCAACTGTTAACAGCTTAGATTTGCGTTATCGAGCGATCGCGCGATCGCGTCCTCAAGCAGTTGTCCGTGTTGCCCAAGTCACGCAGCAGCAACCTGCCGATGGGCGCAGTTTTTCCAATCTTTCGTACTTACTCAATTCGGTTCCTGCACTTTACCCAAGCTTACAGGGAGCGGATCTGATTGGACAAGTTCCCTTTTTGGGTGCCGAAAAGTCTTTGCCGCTTGCCGCTTTAGGCTATGACCTACTTTACTTCACGGGTCGTCAGGCACTCTATCTGAACGATCGAGAATTTGAAGCCCTGAAAAATTATTTAGAGACAGGGGGTATCCTGCTAGTCGATGCTGCCACCGATGCCATAGAACTGATTGAGAGCATCATGGCGATCGCGCAACAACTCGGAACTCCTTTAGAGGATATCAAACGCTTGAGCCGGAATCATCCCTTGCGGACACAGCCTTTCTTGTTTGCAGCCCTACCCACTTTAAATCAACAGCCCATTCAACTCGGCTATGGAGGAGGAATTATCTTAGTCGTTGGCAGTTTGTCAGCAGCGTGGGGATTGGATGACAAGCTTTTACTGCCACGAGAAACGATTCGCACCGCTCAAGAATTGGGAATAAACCTTCTGCATTTCGCATGGCGCAGACGGCAACTCACCCAATTATTAAGAGCAGATAATCCTATATCAACCGTTGCCAAACCCTCAGTCAAGCAAGCGATTTTTGACAAACTACAATTTTAAAAATTTCTCTCCAAAACAAAAACTAGGCATTTCTCCGGGCTTCTTATTTCTTGCAAGTAACTATTAACAAACAACAATTGGTTAGGTATCTAACTACTATAGATTCTAATGAATTAATAAAATTCTCTTTCCTCTCTCTTATTTCCTTCTTCCTTAGCGCTCTTTGTGTCTTCGCGGTTCATAAAAAAAGGTAGCTTTCACCAATAAAACAAGACTGCTATCGCTAAAAAGGTATATTTTTGATGGTAAATAAAAGTCTCGTCAATGCTAAACTATCCACCCAGTTACTTCGATACAAACCGGGAGGAATACCGGCTACCTTTGAAGTAACAGTTACGAATGAAAGCAATCAATTTGCAACTTTTCAAGTAGAACTACTAGCCGCTGGTGCTGACTCCAGTGTAGCTAATTCCTGGTATAAACTATCTCCAGGAATTAGCTCCAAAACCCCCCCTGGAGATAGTACAAAGTTTTATGTAGCGATTACTGACACGCCCGTTCCTGGGTTTGTTGGCAAAATGAATATCACCGTCCGCATCTTCTCGATGGAACTCCGGGAGGAAGAAAGACAACTTCTTAGGATAGCCATTGACCAGGGAAGTGGCTCCATCCCCATGCAGGTTGAGCTGCCAGTCAAAGAATTCGTCGTTCATCCGACAGATTTGATCGAGATACCAGTCTGGGTATACAATCCCAGCCAACTATCCACCAACGTCGTGATACATTTTGTGGGCATAGAGCCGGCTTGGCTAGCCGAGAGTGCTGAACGACGGCTGCAAGTTGCACCCGGTAGCAAGGTAGAAACAAGTTTCTTATGCCAAATACCTATTGCCACCCTTGCTCCTAGCCAGGTATACCCTTTTACCGTTGAATGTACTCAGCATAATGGTCCCCCATCAAGCAATGTAGGAGCAATCAAGGTCGTTGCTGCGGGATTTATAGATTTCAGTTGCACCCCAGCCTTGCAGCAAATCCCTCCATCGCCCAATTGGCTGCCGAGATGGAAGTATAACTCCGCAACTTACAAACTGAATTTTGAGAATGCCAGCAATTTAACTCAGCAAGTGAGTTGCGAAGTCAATGCGGAAGATCAGCGAAGATTCAATTTGCAGGTTATCCCTGAAGTGGCAGACCTGAACCCAGGTGAGACGACTCAATTACAGCTAGTCTGTACGAGGAAGCGGCGCTGGTGGGGTTCAGTTCAAAGATTTCTTTTGGAAGTTAAGGCGATTGTGTCGGATGAGCGCTTAGATGTCCGCAATGACACCCAAATCTTGAAACTGCTTGTCCGACCAGTTCTCCCTATCTGGATGCAGTTAGCGGGATTAATCTTGCTGCTTTTCTTGCTCTGGGCGCTGTCGTGGCTAAATCCTGGCAACCCGTTTTGGGGTCACAAAGCGCCTGTCACGTCGGTGCAATTTAATGGAGTCGCTGAGCAAGTGATCAGTGGATCGAATGACCAAACCGCAATTAGATGGCGCACTTCAGGCTTTCTGAATCCCTTGATTAATCAACAAATGGGAGTTGTGGGAAAGGCGGGTAAAGCCGTGCGTGTCATCCGGTATAAACCTGTAGACAATGATGTGGTTGCCGCAGGCTTAGAGAATGGGGAGATCCAGCTATGGAATGTATCGGGAGAAAGGAAGCTACCGATAAATTCTTTCTCTTTCCAAAAAGATGATCGGGTTTTAGCTCTAGAATTCACCAAAGACTCGCGTTATCTATTAAGCGGTCACGGGAGTGGTTTAGTGGCGGTGTGGGATGTAGAACGCGACCTCGACAATCCCAACTCGACAAATCAACCGCTGCGAGGGAAGAAATTTGACTTTGTCGTGAATGCTCTGGCATTGGTGGGAAAAGCGGATAGAAACTTAGCGATCGCGGGACGCTACAACCAATTTGTCGTGTGGAACTTGGCAAAAGACAAATGGGGGCGCGTATCCTATCCCCGGCAAGGAGGTCAGGAAGATTACATCGTCAGCCTGGATAGTGCTGAATACAAGCCGAATCTTTTAGTCACTGCTGATAACCAGGGGTACATTACCTTATGGAATATGCAAAAATGTCTTGCCGAGCAGGGACCTTGTGAAGTTTTGGATGAATGGTCGGATGGTCACAGCGGCAAGTCAGTTCGTTCAGTAGCCTTGAGTGCCAATGGTTGCTACTTGGCGAGTGGGGGGGATGACGGACGAGTGATGCTTTGGCCTCTGACTGCTGAAGGTAAACGCGATTCCCAGTTAAAAGGCAGAAAAATCGATCGCTCCTTTGGTCAGTCTTGGCATATTAATAGTGTAGATATTAAGACGGTCGGAAACTCTATTTTCGTGCTGAGTGGTAGTGATGATACTGAGGTGAGGTTAAAACGTGTGGATCGGCTACCGCAACTACAGTGCGATCAACAAAACTGAGGTGAAAAAACTGAGAACTGAGCTAGAAGCCTCACTTAGTCCTCAGTTGTCTAGAGACGCCGATTTACCGCGTCTCCTCAGTCCTTATTTCTGGGGAGGGAAACAATGACAACGAGACAACCGTTCGATGCTGGTTCCTTAGAGAGACAGGGGAGACAGGATGACAAAGCCGGTGGTCTCACAATGGTCGATGTCCTGACGCTACCTGACTCCCAGCGACAGATCGTGCAATGGATGATGCGTAAAAAATCCGAAGTCAGTCTGGCTGAAGTGGCAGATCATACTGGTTCAGGGGAAGACGTAGCGATCGCGTTGTTGGACGATCTGGTCGCTCAAGGCTTTGTACAAGAGACGGAAGTCGCAGGCGAATTACGCTATCGGATGCGTCTTGCTGCCAGACGAGGCAGTCAGCAGTTGCCTAAAACCATCCACCAAGCGCTGGCTCCCGGTAATCCCCTCGCGGTGATCCTAAATCCTTCCGGAGACTACGCCCTCGTCGCCGGAGCGACCTTTGATCTCTGTATCACGGTGAGTAACAAGGGCAATCAAAGTGCCTTAATTGATATTTTTATCGATGAAGTATCCCAACCGCTCCGTCAGTGGTGTGCATCTCCCCATCAGCGGCTGGCGTTAGGTTCCAACTCTACCAGCGAGGTCATCTTTCAGTTTCAGGTGCCAGTCGAGACAAAACCGGGCACCTACCCCTACCTGTTGGTGGTCGATGCGCCGCAGCACTACCCCGAAGATACCCCGATCCGCCATCAAGCGCGACTCCAGGTTTTACCGCCGATTGAGACTGCCATTCGGGTTAGCGATCCTACCTTTAGTCTTCAGCCAATCACCAGTTCTGCGATTCCGGCTCGTCTCCAACCCGGTTCGCTATTGCAAGTTGTGGTGAACGTACACAATCGCTCTGCCAGAGTCGATCGATTTCGGCTGATGTGCCCGGATTTGGACGAGAAATGGTTTAGCGTGCGTTATCCGGAAGGGATAGAGTCACCGGGATTGGTGACAACGACGACAGGATTAGACCTCAACCCCGGAGATAGTGGGCAAATTCTGCTAGTGTTAAACCCGCCAATGGACGCGCTGGCAGGAACTTACTATCCTACCGTTCGCTTATATTCTGTCAACAATCCAGGCTTGGTGTTGCTGGATGTCGTTTACCTAGAAATTCTCCCGACTTACCTTCTAACCGTAGAATTTCGCACGCTAGTCGGTAAGGTGAGACGCCTATCGGGATTGTACGAACTCAGATTAAACAATGGAGGCAACACCTCGCGCGAGGTTATCCTGCGAGCCAAAAGTTTGGATGAGGAGGATGTGTGTTCTTACACGGTGTCGCCTTCCTTGATACGGATAGCGCCTTTTTCCTTAGCCATCGCCGAAGTTCAGGTAAAACCGCTCAAGTGGTGGCGTCGTCCTCTGTATGGGGGAGGGCGGTTGATCGGCTTCGGCGTTGAAGTTGAAGATACGCAGCAGTTGCCCCTAATTAATGATGCCCCGCAGGGGACGTTGTATTGGGAACCTCGTCCTTGGTGGCAATTCCTGCTGGTACTACTACTTTCTCTAGGAATTCTAATCGCGATCGCTTTCCTGATTTGGTTGATATTCTTTAAGCCAAAGCCGTCGCCAAAAATCCTTCAATTTAGCTCTTCAGATGCTCTCTATCAAGCATCTGAAGATGACTTAATTCGTCTAAGTTGGCAAATTCGCCACCCCAATCAGATCCAGTCGCTCTTGCTCACCGGACAATCGCCTGACGGTACAGCTACCGTTGAACCCATTTCTTACGATTTCCGCCAGGGTGTTCCAGAGCAACTCAAGTCATTTTGCGCGATTCGTCAGGTTTTAATCTGCAAAAATGTGCGGACAGATGCCCGCAAAGCCGGGGACTATGTTTTTGAACTGAAAGTCTTCTCCAAAAAGGCAAAAGATGTCGCATCAGATACTCTGAAGACCAGTCCGATCAAAATTGAACCGGAGCCTCCCCCAAAAATTATCGAGTTTTCCTCTACAAGACCGATTTATGCAGAAGTCCCTGGTAAACCCACCAATGCCAATAAAATTCACCTCAATTGGAGAGTCGTCAATCCAGAGCAGATTAAAGAGTTGCAGTTAATCGGGCGATCGCCTGACGGTACGGTGAATAGTGTATTGAAGCGGTTTGACTTCAGCAAAGGTGTGGCAAAGGGTTTGGCAAAATACTGTACTGCCGAAGCAGCGCTAATCTGTAAAAATGTGCCTACAGATGCTCGCAAACCAGGAGACTACATCTTTGAAATGATGGTCGTTCCCAATACAGCACAACAGGAACCATCAGATACTAAGAAGACGGATGCAATTAAAATTACAGCCCAACCTTCGAGAATTGTTAATTTTAAAATCAACAATCAAGAAGCTTTACCCAAATATATTGTTCCAGTCAATCAGATAAAACCTGGTGAAATTATTAAAATATCTTGGAAAGTAGAAGGCGGCAGCAATATTAAAGTTGAGCTGCTTCCGTCACCCGGTACGGTTCCCGCTCAGGGCAGTATCCCCTACACTCTCAGTCAGAAACCGGGTAGTGAAACGATTACGCTGCAAGTCACCAATGGATCTGGCGAACAAATTAGCCGAGCGGTTACAATTGAAACTTTTGAACCGCCACCGCCACCGCCACCTGCTGCCTTAGCCCCGGCTCTACCTACGTTAGTCCCAGCTCCACCTACCTTAGTCCCGGCTCCAATCGTCCCACCGCCGCTACCCCCAGCGCCCCCTCCCGGAGCCTCTGGGGCACCCGCCGCAACCTCTGCCACTGGTAGTACCCCACAGGCTTCTGGCACAGGTGCCCCTGCCGCCGGTACTCCTGCCGCCGGAACCCCTGCCGCCGGTACTCCTGCCGCTGGAACCCCTGCCGCCGGTACTCCTGTCAATCCTGCTACCGTACCAACCCCCAGTGAACCAGGTTCGCTCTCGCCCTCCGAGTTACCACCCCGTTCTGACTGACTTAAGCAAACCCAAAACTTGCATGAGTGACGCGATCGCGTCACTCATGCCACCCATCATTAATCCCTCTTAACTTATACCAGTTATCGAGAATAGATATTAGTAGGTCTTAGCTTAGTCGGTCTTGGGGTTTGGAGTAGCAGATTCAATTGGCTTTGAACCCTTATGGATCTGTAAATTTTAATTGAAGAAGCCGGGACTTTCCGACCAAAAAACTTCTATAAACCGTCAAAATATTATTGAATTAGCACTACTTATATCTGATAAGTAGCTAGGATGATTTAAACCTAAAACGCTCCATCGTATACCCACCTTGTTCACTTCGTGATTCCATGCCCTCCATCACAGCCAGGGCTAAATCATATTCATTGTCAAACA
>NZ_JACJTV010000064.1 GCF_014698845.1 Coleofasciculus sp. FACHB-1120
TTGTGGAACCACACCGACTCCATCCCGAACTCGGAGGTGAAACGCAACTGCGGCGAAGATACTCGGCGGGTGACTGCCTGGGAAAATAGCTCAGTGCCAGGTTAATTATCAAAAAGCTCTCTTGCCGAATCATGCAAGGGAGCTTTTTTGCTTTATTGTCTTGGGGGCTAAACGGGAGCATATTACTTTAACGTGAGTTCGGGATAAGGAAAGGACGAGCAGATAGGCTGAAAGTGTGAAGTTCCAAGCCACCGATACTCGTCCTATGCTTAGTCTTGAAGACCTCTTTTGCTGCGTGCATCGATGATTTTTGCCAGCAGTTTGAACCTCTTTGGCATCGCCAACTGCTTAGCAACGGATTGTCTAATTGCAATCGCCGACGCAGCTTGTGCTTAAGCTTTCATCATGACGATTCTGATTGCTTTCCATCAATCCTCAAGAGCGCAATTTCAAAGCCTACTACAACAAAAAGGTGCGAGCACAGTGGCAGAGTGCTTTTCCAGGCTTGGTCAGCTATGGACGCTTCGCCCTTGTGGATGCCCAGCACCCTGTTGCCCCTGAGTGCTTACTTGCGCATTGTCAATTTGGCTGATGCTCCAAGCCCGAGTTGAGGTCATGCATCGAATTGGAACAGAGTTTGAAGTCTTGCCCCAGCGTTGGGTTGTGGAACGCACATAAGAGCTGGTTAAATCAATATCATCGCCTGAGCAAGGACTATGAGCGATTACCTGAAATGAGTGAAGCGGCAATTTATGCAGTGATGACTCGAATTATGCTGCGTCACTTAGTTGCCTTTAGATTTACTTTATAAATAGTCTCTAACCTTGATTGATTGTTACTTGTTCAGGTGAAACCCCATGAGTTTCATAAAATAATTCCGTGAGTCTCGCCATACTAATCCAGGGGTCCCCCTTCCTGCCGGATTCAATGGCTACCAAGTTTTACAGCTCTTTGAGTAGCTGTTGTAGTGATAAAGCTGAGGACGGATCTTGATTAAATTCATTGATTTTGTTGGATCAGTCTTGTGGGTGGTCCGCTCCTGCTATCAGGAAAAGTTGCAGAAGGAACTGTTACGGCAGCAGATGGAATGGCTGCAAGTGTGGAGTGCATTAACTTTGCCAAAGATGCGAATGAGAGGCTGGACAAGCTGATGAAAGAGCTAATGGATGATGCTTAACTGTGATGTAGCGTTTACCCGTCATAGCCATTCCCCATAAAGTCCAGGTTGCTACATCAGTTGTAACTCAAGCCTTTTACTAAAACTAAAAGCGATAAATGAAGGATGCAATGACTCGTCTTCATTTTAGGTGATTCAAGACAGAGCGCGTGCACCTATTCAAACGGACGGTTAGATCGAGGGTAGGTAATTTTCCACAGCCTGTCACCGAACACTTGTTTTTAGAAGTAGGCGAAGACCCATCCCAAGTTTTGAAACTGACGCGATTGGTGGGGCTTTTACAGGATAAGCCACCGGAAACAGAGCCAGATTGGGAAGAGGTGATCGGTGCGATTGAAAATGTATGTGGCGAAAAGACGCAATTGTGAAGGATAGGGTCAAGAGGCGATCGCCCTCTGAGTACGTCCCAATTGGGACTCAATGAAGTGCAATAAAAAACTACCCCGTTGAAAGATAGGGTAGTCGGATGCATCGAACCTAGATACTGTATTCAGTATTTAGCTTCTATTTGAATTTATCTCAAAGGATGGGTTGCGGATAAAAATCAAGAGTTAAAATAAGGTTTCATATTAAGACACACTTTGTATATCCAATTTTTTAGAAATTTGTCTTGTGATTGATTTATTAATCCTCTGAAGAGACGTAGATTTAAAGACGGAGTGTGGGACATGGTACGACCCGGCTTGAGGCGCGTTGTACTAACTCCAGCAATTTGTCTTATAAACGGTGATTTGTACAACAGATCCCTTGAGCATCATTGAGACTCGCCTTTGTATAGCAGCCGAGAATTTTTGGTCGTTAAGAGCAACTGTCCCTTTTTGATGTTTAGCTAGGCTAAAGCAATTAGGCCGCATCAACGTAAAATCAAGCTTTTTTGACATCAACTGTCCCGGTTGCAGTCAAAAGCGAGATAGTTTGAGTCATTAAGTGCCTAATGAAACTAGCGGCTGAAGTCCATGCTCCACAACACTTCCAGCCTTGGCGACCAAAAAATCTTCTTTGCTATACAAAGGCGAATTACACAACAGCGTACACCTTTGCTAACCACCAGTTCAAACGTCGGTTTGGTGTGCAGAAACACGTAAGCAGATAATGAATGCCCTTCAACCCCAGTGGCGACGAGAAGGTCACTCTGGGAGTGAAACCCAAGTTAAGTATTCTCGCAGCTACAAGGGTCTACAACAGAATTTGGCAGGCTTTGGGCAAGAAAGGAATTCTGATTTCCGTGAAAACATCGCAGACATTATGGAGTTGATAGAGTAAAACCGAAATAGTGCTTTTAATTTCCTGGAGTCTACGAATGTTGAGCAAGCATCTGTGCCAAGTTGAAAGATATTTGACTCGTTTGCGCCAGCAAGTAGCAGAAAAAGAAGATACGCTGACGGCAATTGCTTTGGAAGAACAAGTTCAGCTAGAACTGTCTGCGGTCGAATTCCCGACGTTTACTAGAAGGGACAGAGCTAGGATTGGCAATCGCTAAGTCTATTGTCGTCGAAAAACATAACGGTTCTATTCATGTCAACTCAATACTAGGTCAAAAAACAGGATTTCTGATCATCTTAACAACTAAAGCAGACCAATAAAGTTGAGTCTTCCCCTCGCTTGCCGACTTATTTCACAAACTAATCGCTAATTTTACGAGAATAATAGCAATGAATAAATCTGATAAAAAAAACAGTCTAAATCCAACCAGTTTGATTCTCAACTATAAAATTATCCAAACAATTTATGATGGAACTCGCACCTTAGTTTATCGGGCCGTTCGTACCTTAGACCAATTACCTGTCGTCATTAAAGTTCTGAAAAACAAGTATCCCCGCTTCAGCGAATTAGTGCAGTTCTGCAATCAATATACCATTGCTAAAAACCTTAATCAACCTGGAATCATCCAAACTTATAGCTTAGAACCCTATCAAAACGGTTATGCCTTGGTAATGGAAGATTTTGGAGGCATTTCCTTGAAAGAATGGGCATTAAAAGGAGAAAACGCACTATCTTTGAGGGAATTTTTAGCTATAGCGATCGCACTCTGCAACACCTTAGATATACTCTACCAAGAGCGGATCATTCATAAAGATATTAAACCTGCCAATATTTTAATTAATCCTGAAACCAAGCAAGTCAAATTAATTGACTTTAGTATTGCCTCTTTACTCCCACGAGAAACTCAAACACTCATCAGTCCCAATGTCTTAGAAGGCACGCTTGCCTATATTTCCCCAGAACAAACTGGTCGAATGAATCGGGGGATTGACTACCGAACTGATTTTTATTCTCTGGGTGTGACGTTTTACGAATTACTCACGGGAAAATTACCATTTGAATCAAATGATCCGATGGAGTTAGTTCATTGTCATATTGCCAAAAATCCATTGGATTTAAGTGAAATAAAGGAGAGGGAAATTCCGCAAGTATTGTGCGATATCGTGATGAAACTGATGGCGAAAAATGCAGAATCCAGATATCAAAGTGCCTTGGGACTGAAATTGGATTTAGAAAAATGTTTACATCAGCTACAAGTTGCTGGTGAAATTCAGAGTTTTGAAATTGGGCAACGGGATGTATGCGATCGCTTTATCATTCCCGACAAACTCTATGGACGAGAAACTGAAGTTGAGACTCTACTTCAAGCCTTTGAGAGAGTGAGTCTTGGTGCAACAGAAATGATGCTAGTTGCAGGTTTTTCTGGGATTGGAAAAACCGCCATCGTCAACGAAGTTCATAAACCCATTGTGCGGCAACGCGGCTACTTCATCAAAGGGAAATATGACCAGTTTAACCGCAATATCCCGTTGAGTGCCTTTGTGCAAACCTTCCGGGATTTGATGGGACAACTATTGAGTGAAAGTGATACTCAGGTGGCGCAGTGGAAAGACAAAATCCTCTCAGCTTTGGGTGAGAATGGGCAAGTCTTAATTGAAGTCATTCCCGAACTCGAACAGATTATCGGCAAACAACCTGCTGCTCCTGAGCTTTCAGGTAGTGCTGCCCAGAACCGCTTCAACTTACTATTCCAGAAATTCATTACCGTATTCGCTACAGCAGAACATCCGTTAGTGATATTTCTCGATGACTTGCAGTGGGCAGATTCAGCCTCATTGAAGCTCATGCAAGTGCTGATGAGTCAAAGCGAAGTGGGCTATCTGCTGACGATTGGGGCATACCGAGATAACGAAGTCTTCCCCGCTCATCCACTAATGCTGACATTGGAGGAGATGAAGAAAGCCTCAGCAACTATCAGCACCCTTACCCTCGCTCCATTGAGTCAATCTCACGTCAATCATTTGGTTGCCGACACCCTCAGTTGTTCCACAGTTCTAGCGCAACCCTTAAGTGAGTTAGGTTATCAAAAAACCAAAGGCAACCCTTTCTTTGTCACGCAGTTTCTCAAAGCCCTGCATCAGGAGGGCTACATTGCCTACAACTTCAATACGGGACATTGGCAGTGCGATATAGTAGCAGTGCGATCGCTTTCGCTCACCGATAATGTGGTGGAGTTCATGGCGCTGCAGTTACAAAAGTTGCCAGAAGCCACTCAAGAGATACTGAAGCTAGCTGCTTGTGTAGGGGCACAGTTCGATTTAGAAACATTGGCGATCGTTTCAGAGAAATCGCCAACCGATGCCGCAACAGCCTTGTGGAAAGCCTTGCAGGAAGGCTTAATTTTACCCACGAGTCAGATTTACAAGTTTTTTCAGGATACACAACAGTCCCAGGCAGAAGATACAGTTAATCCGACCTATCGATTTTTGCACGATCGCGTCCAGCAAGCCGCCTATTCTTTAATTCCCGACGAGCAAAAACAGGTGACTCACCTCAAAGTTGGGCAACTATTGCTTAGTCATACCTCAGTCGCCGAACAGGAGGAAAAACTATTTGAAATTGTCAACCAACTGAATATGGGGAAAAGCCTCATTATTGAGCCATCCGAGCAAACGCAACTCGCTCAACTCAATCTCCAGGCAGGACAGAAAGCCAGAGCTGCAACAGCATACACAGCCGCATTTGAGTATGCTACTACAGGCATCGACTTGCTGGCTGAAAAGCGATGGACAACACAGTATGAACTGACCTTAGCACTTTACGAAACCGCTACTGAAGCTGCTTATCTAAACGGCAATTTTCCGCAGATGAGCCAATTGACAACCATCGTTCTGGAACACACCAAAACTCTATTAGATCGGGTTAATGTTCATCAAGTTGAAATTCAAGCTGCTCAAGCACAAGCTCAACCTTCAAAGGCTATACAAATTGCTTTGCGAATTCTTAAGCAGTTGGGAGTTAGTTTTCCAGAGGAACCTAACAGAGAGGATATTGAAAGGGCACTGCAAGAAACTTTATCCCTTGTGGGTGGTAGACAGCCACTGGATTTGCTCGCGCTGCCGGAGATGACCGATCGCACTCAGTTGGCCATTATGGAAATTCTCGCAGGTGTGACGGCATCGGCTTATGTAGCGGCTCCCACACTGTTGCCGTTGGTTCTGCTCGAACAAGTGAATGTATCGCTGCAATATGGCAATAGTTCGTTTTCTACTAATGGCTATTGCGGTTTTGGAGTCATATTATGCGGGGTAGTGGGAGATATTGACTATGGCTATCAATTCGGTCAACTGGCACTCTTGTTGCTCGAACAACTCGATACCAGAAAACTAAAAGCCAAAACCTACGGACAAATTAACTGCTGTATCTCTCATTGGAAAGAGCCTCTTGGTAACACTTTACCATTGTTTCGAGAGGGCTATCAGAGCGGATTAGAAACTGGGGATTTAGAATGGAGTGGAATTTGTGCCGTCCTGTATTTGATGCACGCTTGGTTTGCTGGCAAGGAATTGAGCGATTTGAGTCGAGAGGGTGCTGCTTTCTGTGCTCAATTTGCTCAACTTAAACAAGAAACAATGGCTAAGCAGGGAGCTATTTTTCAACAAGCCATCTTGAATTTGTTAGGGAATTCGACAGAAGCGTGGCAGTTTAATGGGGATAGTTTTAGTGAAGCAGAAGATCTACCGATGTTTGCGCGATCGGGGAATCAAACGGCTCTGTGCTATCTCTATGTCAGCAAGTTGGTGCTGTGTTATCTATTTGGTCAGATTGAACAGGCGATCGCTGCTGCTAGCGCCCTTGAAAGTTATTTAGGTGGAGCTACAGGGACGTCCCTGATTCCGGTCTTCCATACTTATGATTCTCTGACACATCTGGCTAACTATTCCCAAGTTTCTCAGGTAGAACAACAAAGCATTCTGCAACGAGTGACTGCCAATCAGGAAAAGATTGAACGCTGGGCTGATGCGGCACCAAGGAATCAACTGCACAAATTTTATTTAGTTGAAGCGGAAAAAAATCGCGTTCTTAGTCAAAAAACAGCAGCCATAGAATTCTATGACCTAGCGATCGCCCTCGCCAAAGAAAACGCATACCTCCAAGACGAAGCCTTAGCTAATGAACTCGCCGCCAAATTCTATCTGGAATGGAATAAACAACGCATTGCTCAGGAATACATGACCGAAGCCTACTACGGCTATGCTCGCTGGGGAGCCAAAGCCAAAGTTGCAGATTTGGAGCGTTGCTACCCGCAACTGCTTGCGCCTGTCCTCCAGCAAACTCGCTCTGCCCTTTCGGTCAACGAAACTGTCTTTGCAGTGGGAACCGTCACTTCCAACAGTTCTACCTCTTCTAGTGTCTCCGATTCCCTCGACCTCTGTGCCATCCTCAAAGCTTCCCAAACTATCTCCAGCGAAATTGAACTGTCCAAATTACTTTCATCGTTGCTTTCAATCGTCATCGAAAATGCTGGAGCCGATAAATGCGTGTTAATGCTGTTGCGAGACGAACGCTTGCTAATTAAAGGGTCAATTACCCTGGGGTCAGAGCCAGTCGTCTTGCAGCGTCTTCCCATTGAAGACAGCCAGGATATTCCCCTGAAGCTGATTTACAAAGTCCTGCACAACAAGACTACTGTGCTACCTAATGCGATAGTCGATCCAAACTTAGCCAATGACCCGTATATCATGCGTCAGCAGCCAAAGAGTATCTTGTGCAGCCCGATTTTACATCAAGGGAAGCTGATGGGCATTTTATATCTAGAAAATAATTTAGCGACAGAGGCATTTACAAAAGATCGGGTCGAACTCCTGAATTTACTTTGTGCTCAAGCGGCAATTTCTCTGGAAAATGCCCGACTTTATGAAAGTTCGCAAAACTATGCTCAACAGTTAGAACAGTCATTTGCTGAATTGAGTGCTGCCCAGTCTCGCTTCCAAAAGTTAGTAGACAATGTGCCTGGAGTGGTTAATCAATCCCAACTGAGTGCTGATGGAATCCTATCCTTAAAATACATCAGTGCCGATTGTTACACTTTGTACGAAATCACTCCAGAGCAAGCCGCGGCCAATGTGAAGTTCTTCGACGAGATGGTTCATCCAGATGATCTAGCGGGTTATCAGCAATCGACCGCGGATGCCATTCAAACTTTATCTCCCTGGCAGTGGGAGGGGCGAATTATTACTCCATCCGGAATTGTCAAGTGGATTCGCGGCGAATCCAGAATTGAACAGCGTGCTGATGGCTCAGTTGTCTGGGATGGATTATTTTTGGATATTACCGATCGCAAACGTACCGAAGCTGACATCATTCAAAAATCTCAAGAGTTAGAGCAAGCTTTACAAAACTTGCAGCAAACCCAACTGCAAATGATTCAAAGCGAAAAAATGTCTGCATTGGGAAACTTAGTTGCAGGCGTTGCTCATGAAATTAACAACCCCGTTGGCTTTCTTTGGGGCAATTTGAATGAAACCCAGCAAACGGTGCAAGACTTAGTGGAGCATCTCAATCTCTACCGCGAGCACGCTCCAGAAACAGAGCTTGTAGCTCATGCTGAAGATATCGATTTAGACTATATCATCGAAGACTTGCCTAAAATGATTGACTCTATGAAAGTGGGGTGCGAGCGGATTAAAAGTATTAGCACTTCGCTCCGCACGTTTTCTAGAGCTGACAAAGATTATCAAGTCCCCTTCAACATCCACGAGGGTATAGATAGTACGCTCTTAATTCTCAAATATCGATTGCAAGCGAACGATGAGCGTCCGGCTATTGAAGTAGTGAAAGACTACGGCAATCTTCCGACCCTCTTATGCTTCCCCGGGCAGCTTAACCAGGTGTTTATGAACATTCTTGCCAATGCGATTGATGCTTTAGAGGAGGCGAATATCCATCGAAGTTTTGCAGAAATTCAGGCAAATCCCAATCGAATTATCATTCAAACTTCCTGGGCAGATAACCAGGTGAAGATTAGCATAGCTGATAATGGTCGAGGTATGAGTGAATCAGTCAAACAAAAGATATTTGACCATTTATTTACAACCAAAGGTGTGGGGAAAGGAACGGGATTAGGATTAGCGATCGCTAAGTCTATTGTCGTTGATAAGCACCCGGGAGCTTTAGAAGTCAACTCAACTTTAGGTCAAGGTACAGAGTTTATCATTTTACTTCCAGTGAAGGCAATTGCTGCAAAAGATATGCTGGCAACAATCTGAATGGACTAAAGACTAAAGCAATTACTAGGGATAGAATCTTGCCAAATAAGGCGCGCATTCAAAGAAATCACATTAACTGCGCTATACAAGTCTTGCGTTTCTACTTCGTCATACGCACATTTTCCAACTGGCGATCGCACTTTTGGCAGCGGTTCAAGAATTCTTATCGATCCCCTCGATTGGAGTTGAGAGAGGATCTTCTTCCAATCCGGAATACTTAACTTTCCCGCAGTCGATCGCCTTTTTAGCAGCGGTTCAGAAGTCCTGCTCGATCAAACGAGAACCTTCTCTTGGTGTCGAATAACAGCATATGGGACTTAAACAGATTTTAAGCCCAGATAAAGCCCAAAGCAGCTTTGTAAGCCAAAAATACGTCCCAGTTGTGGTTCAGCCATTCTACAAAACGGAAAGACATCGCTGTCCGAAATGCCTCTAAAGCCTCGATAAAGATGTTTAAAGATTTGTTAGCCCAACGCCTTCTTAAT
>NZ_JACJTV010000065.1 GCF_014698845.1 Coleofasciculus sp. FACHB-1120
CTTCGGACTCTTTCCCCAGATGTCGCCGACTCGGCAGGCGAAACTTTCCAGATTTTATTAATAAATTTTCAATTCGTTTGACTGTCCGTTGTGCTGTTGATTCGTGCCTGCCCCAATCTTGAGCAATATGAAAGTAAGTTCTGTACTCGCGCCAATACTGCTCTTGTTAACAAGATTTGGTCGGGAATTGGGATAGATGCATGGCTGCCACGGCTGCCCTCTTTCCCATCTCGTACTACTTTCGCCATCATCCAAAATGTTTCCGGTTTCACCCCGTACATTCTTTTAAAGTCAGATTTAGACAATGCAAGTGCTTTTTTGTAACGCATCAATTTAGGAACTATAACTATCAATTCATTAAACTTTGTTTAGCTGATTTTACTCAATTCCGCAAGAGGTCTAATGAACTAAAGCCAATAGTTGCCACTCATCGCGAGCAGGTATTGATGGCAACAGGAAGTGAGGAGCGCGATAAAGGTAGACTGCGGCAGTACCTAGAGCAGGTGCGTCGATACCTAGATGTTGATGTCGTGGATGTATTTTTTGCCGAATATGTCACGCCTCATGAGGATGTTGCTCAGATTTGGGCTGTACTCGATGAACTTTGGGATTAGAAGAAAAGAGGGCTGATTCGCTACGTGGGTGCAACCACCCATAATCGCGCGATCGCCTTAGACTTGATTAAGAGCCGTCGATGTGAGATACTCATGCACCGCTACAATATGGCGCATCGCAAGGCAGAAAAACAGGTTTTCCCAATGGCTCAACAGGCTGGAATTCCAGTCGTCGCGTTCACTTGCACTCGCTGGGGGCAACTTCTACGAGGACACCCAGATTGGCTTAGGGAGATTCCCACGGCGGCTGATTGTTACCGATATGCACTACACCAAAAAGTTGTACACTTGGCTCTAACTGCACCAGAAACTCAAGCCCAATTAGAAGAAAACTTGAGTGTTTTGCACGATCTTGAACTTACCTCGGAAGCACTGGTACAGTGGCAAAACTATGGGGCGTTGGTCTATGGGGATGGGCAAGACGCATTTGAGACCAAATGGCTTTGAGGTTCAGAGTGACTTTCCACCATTTTTGTCGCCTTTACATGGGGAAAATCGATGAAAACTCTATACGGAGATGGTTTCAATCGATTTCTTGTCGATTGCAATGATAGAACACTATCATTGCAACCGCTTACATGGGTACATATTTTTGAAGAGCAATAGCGCTATCCCCGATATAGCAAGACCTTCAATGCAAATTAGTACAATTATCTGGGGACTTCTGTTTAACCTCTTTTGTCACTTTGGAAAATTCAACGGATTTCCGTTGTTACAGCCCACAAAAAATCAAGGTTTTACCCAGTTTGACAAAAGAGGGTTAAAAAAACTGGAACCTTTTCCACGTAAGTGTTTGAAATGCTACTTTGCGGCTGGTGTCAGCTTCACTATTTCTGCGTCTACTACAGAAACGAAAATGTCGCCACTTAAACAGAGAAGGAGTAGACACTAGGAGGGTGGGAGACAAGGATAGGCTTTCCCACCTTACCATTGACCTGTTGCAAGCGACACAAAAACGGGGTTGTGCCTGCGTATTTTTCTACTCCAGCATTTCCAGGTTTCGTACCGCGCCTCGATCCGCGCTAGTCGCCAGCAGTGCATAAGCCTTGAGCGCCGCACTCACCCGCCGCTGCCTCTTCTGTGCAGGCTTCCAGGCATCTTTGCCCTTTGCTTCCATGTCAGCACGACGGTTGGCTAATTCCTCCGCCGATAGATCCACATTGATGCGGCGATAGGGGATGTCGATTAGGATGCGATCGCCGTCCTTGACCAGAGCAATATTACCGCCTGCTGCCGCCTCCGGAGATGCATGACCAATCGAGAGACCCGAAGTCCCACCTGAGAAGCGACCATCGGTCAATAATGCACAAACCTTGCCCAACCCCTTGGATTTAAGGTAACTGGTCGGATAGAGCATTTCCTGCATCCCAGGCCCACCGCGTGGTCCTTCATAACGAATGATCACAACATCGCCCGCTTCTACTTCATCGCGAAGAATTCCATTAACAGCAGCATCCTGACTTTCATAAATGCGCGCCTTACCTTCAAACACATGAATGCTTTCATCTACGCCTGCCGTCTTCACAATACAACCGCGTTCAGCCAGGTTGCCGTAGAGTACCGCAAGTCCGCCCTGGGTGCTATAGGCGTTTTCGAGGCTACGGATACAGCCATTTTCCCGATCCAGGTCGAGTGAAGGCCAGCGGGTCGATTGACTGAACGCTTGCTGAGTTGGAATTCCCGCAGGACCAGCTTTGAAGAAGGTATGAACCGCTTCGTCATCGGTACGAATCACATCCCAGAGATCAAGCGATTCTTTCAGAGTCTGAGTGTGAACCGTCGGGACATCCGTGTGGAGTAGTCCGGCACGATCTAGCTCACCAAGAATGCTGGGGATACCGCCAGCCCGGTGAACATCCTCGATATGATATTGGGGTGTGTTTGGTGCCACTTTGCACAGTTGAGGAACTCGGCGCGAGAGGCGGTCGATGTCAGCCAAGGTAAAATCGACATCAGCTTCATGGGCGGCAGCCAGCAAGTGCAAAATGGTGTTGGTGGAGCCGCCCATCGCGATGTCCAGCATCATGGCATTCTCGAATGCTTTGAAACTGGCGACGGAGCGTGGCAGTACTGATTCATCGTCCTGCTCGTAGTAGCGGCGGGTAATGCTGACAATAGTGCGCGCGGCGTTGAGGAACAGATCCTTCCGGTCGAAATGGGTTGCAAGAACGGTGCCATTGCCAGGTAAGGAAAGACCGATTGCCTCCGTGAGACAGTTCATAGAGTTGGCGGTAAACATACCGGAGCAAGAGCCACAGGTCGGGCAGGCGGAACGCTCATACTCTTCGACCACCTCATCGCTGATCCGGTCGTTCGCGGCAGCCACCATCGCGTCCACTAGGTCTAGTTTGTGCTCCGAGAGCTTGGTCTTGCCAGCTTCCATCGGTCCGCCGGAGACGAATACGGCGGGAATATTAAGACGCAGAGCTGCCATCAACATTCCCGGGGTGATTTTGTCACAGTTAGAAATGCAGACCAGGGCATCGGCACAATGGGCGTTGACCATGTACTCAACCGAATCGGCAATAATCTCGCGCGAGGGCAGACTGTAGAGCATCCCATCATGACCCATAGCGATGCCGTCATCCACGGCGATGGTGTTGAATTCTTTGGCGACACCACCAGCGGCTTCAATCTCACGGCACACCAGTTGTCCCAGATCCTTTAAGTGGACGTGACCGGGTACAAATTGAGTAAAGGAGTTAGCAACTGCAATGATTGGCTTCTCAAAATCCTCAGTGTGCATTCCGGTGGCGCGCCAGAGCGCGCGGGCACCGGCCATATTGCGTCCTTGAGTGGAGGTTTTGGAGCGATAGGTCGGCATGGCGTATCCTATTCGTCTAAGGGTTCTTAATAGTCTAGACTTTATGGTTACGTCGCAAAAACTTCTCAGTGACAAACGCTCTGTGTCAATCTTGTTGACTTAAGCGATCAGTCCAAGTGCTGCTGTCCCAAGAGAACCTTTATCCCTACGATATAGGGGAGATAAGAATTATATCAATTTAAAAGTTTAACGACATTGGTTTAATAACAGGAAAAATAATTTGTTATTCGACAGCAATTTGAGGGCTAGTGAGACTGATAACGGTAATATGACGGCTTACAAGACACCAGCATTACAGATTCCGAGCGCTTGGAAAAGGCACTTCAATCTGTCTCGTAAACAGCCGTTTGTGTAACCTGTTTTAATCATTATTTTGGGATATATAAATTTCAGTATGGTCAAAGCAGCAAAGCGAGGCGCTAGCCTATAATTACGCCTGACATTGCCATAAAGCAACTCTTGGTAAGAGCATTACTTCAAGCTTGCAGGATCGGTAACTCGTTCACCAAGAGTCTAGCAGGGACAGGTTCGTTACCTCCCAAATGATCTTGAGAAATTGACGTAAAACAATAGACGAATTTTCCTGTCGCCAAACAACAGCAATCTGCCGGTTTAGGGCTGCATTTTCGAGCGCTCGATAAACGACTCCCTCACGGTGTAACGTTTGAACATGGTTGGGTAAGATCGATATGCCAACCCCTGCGGCAACTAAGCTGAGCAGCGCGACAACTCCAGTTGCTGTAACAGTTTGATTGATTTTCGGTTCAAAACCCGCCTCCCGACAAAGAGTGACAACTTTTTCATAGAAAGGCAATACATCAAGGGAAGGTAAGATAATCGCCTCCTCTGCCAGTGCTTTTAGAGAAATTGTCATTTGGTTAGCAAGAGCATGGGTGATTGGCAGCGCAACAATAAAATATTCTTCAAGAATGGGTTGAAAGCTCAAAGTGGGATCGTTCTGCTCAAAGCTAGGAGAACGAGAAAATATCACGTCTAATTGATGGTTCTTGAGCATCTGTAGTTGAATATCCTGCACGATCGTGCATTCGTGCAATTCTAGCTCCACCATTGGAAATCGTTGCCGAAACTCTTGCACGATCTCCGGCAGGATTGTGTTGGCAATTGAATTGTTCATGCCGACGATCAAACGCCCTATTTCACCCTGACTGGCTTGTCTTGCACGAGAAACCGCTCGCTCGAGATGAATTAATGCTTGCTGCGCTTCTATCAGGAAAGCTTGACCCGCTTCAGTTAGCTCAAGCGGACGTTTGCTGCGATCGAAAAGTTTTACTGGCAATGTTTTTTGATTGATACTCAGCAATTCTTCAAGCGCCTGAATTCTCTGGCTGAGGGGAGGTTGCTTAATTCCTAAACGCTTTGCTGCCGCGCTGAAGTTGTTGTCAGCCTGCACCACTGCAATGAAGTAGCAAATCTGTCGAAGCTCAAATTGGCTAAGATGCTGGAACTCCATATCTATCCTTACTATATTCTCAAGCATATTTTGATATGCACTTACATGCTCATAGCATATAAAGACTGGCTGTTCGGAACATATAACGCATCCGGTTCAAGTCCTGTAACTTTAACTTCTGTGGCAAGACAAGGCCGACGCTGAAGGAGAATTTTATGAAGGTAAATTCAACGCTCGCCACTACATCCAGCCGTCTAAATCGGGAAAAATTACCGCCTGAAGTCGAAGCGCAAAAGCAGGCAATAACTGAAAGAACGGTCGCCTATTGTAACGAATCGCTTGATCGCAGCCGTTTTTTCAGCCTGCTTCAAGACGGAGAAATCACCCCGTCCATCATGCAATATGCCTTCCTCCAGTACCAACTTTGGCGGGATCGTCTGCATCAGTGGTTTGGATTATGCATCGTCAAAGCCGGAAGTTGCACTGACCCAGATCAGAAAGCAGCAATCATGTCCCTAGCCGATCACACATTCACAGACTTGCAGGATGGTCATAGTGAGATGTATTTAGAATTTCTCCACGATCTAGGACTTGGCGATCCTGAAATTAAGGCATCTCGTCGGAGCGCAGCTACAGTATCGTATGAGCGCTCATTCTTTGACGACTTTGGTTATGGAACAAATAACTTTTACGAAGCCCTTGCAACCCTGAGCGGACGAGAGCTATGCGTGGCAGTACGCAATGAAAGAATTCTCCAGTATTATTTCGATGCTCGCAGCATGAAGCATCCAACCTGGCTAGCATTGCACGCAGAATTAGAAGTTGAGCATTTTCATGATGCGATTCGTCCGGCAGTGACACGATACACAGGGAATTCAGCGAAGATTGCCGAGCTGATGAAGGCAGTCGAGCAGGGGATCAACCGACATGTGCAATATTTCGAGGAGATGCTGCATGAATACGAATCCCGGTAGTTCTACGAAAATCTTAAAAAGGTAATGATGAACTGTAGGTATTAACAAAGTATTAGGTTGCACCAATACGACTCTCCAATGATTTCGAGAATGCCAACATTATTCAATTGGGTATTGAATAATAGATTATTTGTCATCATTTTCCGACGAACTGCATTGCGTTCTGATGTCGGCTACATTTGATTGATTGTGTCGTGCTTATTCCTGCACTGACAGCAGATTGCGGGGCACTAGGGCACCAAGGACAATTGCCACCAAGATTAATGCTGGAACATCGCCTAAGAGATGTCCACGTTCCGCAGAATCAATTATTGCGTGTACTGCCATGATCAGGCCATGAACAACACTCGACCAGATAGTGAACCAGATTAAACTCAGATGCGCTTCAGGTTTTCGAGAAGCCCATAGTAAAAAGACACCGAGCGTAGCATAAATGCCAACGATCATCTGTTCGTATTCAGATTGACCTGGTTGCCATGACCAACCCGATGACCAGATTTTCATCAACGGATAGACAAGGAGAAAAGCAGTTCCAACAACAACAAGGGCGATTTGCAAGTACCGATGCCGCTTATCCATGACTCCAATCTCCGATTCTTTTTCAGGTAGTTTCTACTTCTATAAACTTGTCAGCGTTAGTCGGGGAGCTTATGCGGATTTTACAAAATTTTATACTTAGATAAGTGATGAGCTTGATGGGTGCGAGTTGTATGGCTGCTACGTAGCTTGAAGGTAATGCTGCTTATAAAAAACAACCGTTTGAGAGACTGGTAAAATTACGAGAATCATGCCTCACTTGTCAGTTGCGTGCAATCAGGGTAGGAATGAGCAGTGGAATCAACGTTTTTGCTTCACAAGCCAGTTAGTTACGGAAGCTCCTTTGCCAACTCCGTCTTCTTGATGATGCTTTTACTCCACATCATTGCCGGAGCGATCGCACCGATTTCGGCGATTGTGGCTTTCAGAGCGCGAAAAGGCAGCAGAGCGCATGTAAACTCTGGACGCTTTTTTGCGTGGTCGATGGTCACTGTAGCCCTCAGCGGTATCGTGCTCGACGGGGTTCGACTCTGCTTTTTCGTAAAAGAAAACCATACGAAATACGCAGGTTACACCATGCCCACCACCTATCCGGCACGCCTAGGCTTCCTGTTCGTAGGTCTTTGCATTCTCTACATTTTACGAGAGGTCACACCGCCGCGTGTATTCCGTCGGCAGTCCAGGGAGATGGATATCACGGTGGTGCCCAGTTTGCTCGTCGCAACTGGACTGTTGCTCACACTCATCATCACTTTGCGACTCAATCCGTGGACTGGTGCGTTGTGGATGATTTGGACTTTCATCCTCATTGTCATTGTCATGGCAAGAACTACCTCGTCCTTGGATAATCACCATACGACAGATGTGGCACGACATCGCTTTGGCATGAGCTGCTTAGCAGCATTCAGTTGGTGGGGTGCGCTTCAGGGATTTGGGCCAGCGATTGCCATTGCGATCGGGGGCGACGATCCATCTACCAGTGCCTACCTGGGCAACCAGCCTGGTTCGTTTTCCCCAGCATTTTTTCTATTCCTCATTAGCTGGGCACCGTTCTTTTTACTCGCAGCATATCTGATCCGCCGCTTCACCAAGCTGCGTCACACCTAACTCAATTACGGCAGTAGACGATCTAAAAGCGCTGCCATAATTGAGTTGGGCTTTATTTACAGCCGCTCTCGTTTAGTCGTTCGCCCGCTCTCATTTGGAGACATAAAAATTTAACATCTAATGTCTGAATATTTCCAAATCGAGCTGTATAAAAAAGTTTTAGATCAATCTTGTATTAGCTTAGAGATTTTTGATAAGTGGTGGACTTTTGAACGGGACTTCATAGATAAGACTTTCTCCAATGTTGAAAAACAAATTGAGCCGTCTGTAGTAATTTATTTTGTTAAAACAGGGAGGGGAAGAGTTGATTTATGGATTGACAAGATCCAGAAAAAAGCTCGCAACTAGGTCAGCATAGGATTGCAGGTAGGTAGGAATTACTTTTCCGACCTACCCGGCAATTGGGGATATATCTCTGACTGTCTTGGGGGTATGCAGAATTATTTTGTATATTTTTTAATGTCCGAGTGATTAATATTTGAGCAATACATATCTGAGTAACTGCCGATACCCTATTCACAACGTCAGTACGGGTTAAGCAGCAGGGGGTAAAACCCAGTCAAGATTGAGTGAAGGCTTCTTGGCCTGATGGCAATAAGCAATCAATCCACAGACAACATTGACCAG
>NZ_JACJTV010000066.1 GCF_014698845.1 Coleofasciculus sp. FACHB-1120
GCTTACTATATACTTTTTACTCATTGGACAGCTCGGTGGTAGTTGGTTAAGACTTTTACCTTAAATACTACCCAATTTATACCCATCGATTTGCCCTTGACAGGCTAGTAGAATCACAACTTTCCGTAGAAGAGGCTGCTGAAGTCGCTGCGCGATCGCCTGAACCCGCGAGCGCAGAAGACGACCAATCAGCATTCCCGTTGATCGAACCATCCCACGCACCCGCTGAAATTCAAGCCTGTTTAAGCGATATTCAAGACACCTTGGGAATTCCCTGGACGCCTGAAAACTGGCGTGCTTATGCGATGTATCCATCAGTGATGCAGTTGTTTTGGGAGCGTCTCAAACCGGCGACGCAAACCGAATCTTTTTTGGAAGATGCGATCGCAATTACCGAGCGGATTTACCGCGATACCAGCGATTGGTATCAACCGGGCTATCAAATTGATATAGACGAAGCACAACGGCATCAGATCCAGAGAGTCCTGAATGCGTTCACCTTTGGCAATCCCCAATTGCTGATTCAGCAATTTGCCTTGAGCCGAACTCTAGCAAGCGAAGTAGTCGGTCAGGAGGGCAACGCCGCCGCCCGTCGCGGTCCCAATGCTTATCAGCGCACAGAAATCAAACTGATTGGCGAACAGTCTGTTCGGGAGATGTCGCCCCAAATGCAACAGGTATATCGAGACATCAAACAAACTCTGGGCGTACCGATTGTGAACTCCGACTACCAGGCATTAGCCCGATGGTCTCCGTTATTCCTGGCAGCATGGCAAGACATCAAGCTGTGGCGGGAGCGACCAGAATATCAGCTTCTCAAGCAGGATATTGTGCAAAGAGCAGAGAACGCTGCCAGTCGTCTGCGTCCGGTTGTTGCGATTGGTGAGCCAGAAGTGCGCGATCGCTTGGACAATCCCGAAGATTTTGAGCGGATTCAGCAGACGGTGGAAATGTTCAAGGATATCTTGCCGGAATTGATCGTACAGGATGCCCTACTTTACATGGGTCTGGCAAATCTACCATCCGTCACTAAACTTTGACCAGAATTGAGGAGATTTCATTAGAGGGTGGTTGAGCGATCGCTGATTTAACGCCTTAAATCAGCATTGGACAGTATTAGCTAAGCCTGTAATGCTTATAAAAGAGCATTACAGGCTTAGTTTTTTCTTCTTAGGAGGAGAAGAAAAAACTAAGCCTAGATTGACCAACAATCAGACAGTTGCTCTTAGCAACCATTTTTCCTCTGCTAGACAAAGGCGAGTTTAGGTAAGCTGGAAGAAAGGAACAAGCGCAAGCAGCCTATAAGTTTTTGCTGTTAGCAGTCACAAGATAATACGACCTACTATTTTTAACATTCACAAACGACTGGACTTGAGCGAGTAGATGCGTTCTACTCTCTCTAAAAATCATTAATTCCGCAAAGTAATCGCCTTTAGTAAAGGAATATAAGTGATCAAGCCTGAGATAGTCGTCATTGGAGCATCGGCGGGAGGGATGGAAGCCCTGAAAAAGCTCGTTGCTCAACTCCCCTGCAATTTTCCATGTGCCATTTTTATTGTTTGGCATATTGCCCCAGCGTATCCAAGTATATTGCCTCAAATCCTAGATCGGGTTTGCTCGCTGCCAGTCGCCCATGCAATTGACAAAGAGGCAATCAAACCGGGACGGATTTATGTTGCTCCCCCAGATCACCACCTGCTTGTCGAATCGGGGTATGTCCGAGTCACGAAGGGACCGAAAGAAAATCGCTTTCGTCCCTCGATTGACGTCTTATTCCGCTCCGCCGCCCGGAGCTATGGAAATCAAGCAATCGGGGTGGTTCTAACTGGAATGCTTGATGATGGGGCATCTGGGCTGTACGCAGTGAAGGAGCAAGGCGGGAAAGCGATTGTCCAAGACCCTTTTGATGCACTTCACGCCTCCATGCCTATAAAAGCGATGAAAGCGGTAGAGGTTGATTGGTGCGTCCCCGTCGCGGAAATGGGCGCTTTATTGGTTCAGATGACAAACGAAGCCGTCGAGAAGAAAGGAGGACATCTGGTGTCTGAGCAGATGGACATTGAAGTCAAAGTGGCGCGGGAAGACAATGCTTTTGAGAGTGGCATCATGAAGCTTGGGAAGCTCTCTCCCTACACTTGTCCAGAGTGCCACGGGATGCTTTTGCAACTGAAAGAAGGCAACATTATCCGGTTCCGTTGCCATACAGGACATGCCTATTCCCTAAATTCTCTGCTTGTAGAAGTAACGGAGTCTATTGAAGCCTCACTTTGGAAAACACTTCGCGGGATCGAGGAGAGCGAAATGTTAATGAGTCACATGGCTAAACATCTGGGCGAAACGGGCGAAACGAACGATAGTGAGATGGCGGAACGCTTTTTGCAGAAATCCGAACAAGCAAATATGCGAGCTAGCCTAGTTAGGCAGGCGGTGATGAGCCACGAAACTCTAAGTCAGGAGAGGATAATTAACCCGGATGGGTAGAAGTAGCAACCGACAAAAAGCTGACAAGTCGCTCAAGTTTGCCAAAAATCGACACGATTAAATCAGCACCCTATCTACTAATTTATTGAAGATATTGAATCAGGCAAATAACTTTTGAACTGCCGTCCTTCAGGCTGGCGATAGAGACATTCCAGTAAGGCGATCGCGATCGCCTTACTGAAAAATGCCCTAGGCACCTTTTGAACTATCGAGTCTACCTCCACGGCTACTGGTCAGACGTTCCCGGCTCAATAATCTTGTGTTCGCTGATGAGTTCAAACCACCGCCGAGCAATTATTTTGTTGTCCTCGATAGAAGACGTCGCTGCCCCTCCTAAGAGTGAGATTAGTAACTGAATGCCACACACCCATGCAAACCCTAACAGCTAGCTTCACTAAACGGTTATAAATTTTGAGATAGTTAGCGATCGCTAATCTTAGCGGTTGCCTGCTGGTGATACGCTTCCTCGACGTTCATCAGCCCCACCAACCAGGCACCCATGATTGCGATCGCGCTAGCAACCGGATGACCCATCAGCACTCCAACCCCAATTGGAACCAAAACCAATACAAGGGTCTGCAAACTGCTAGCAATATCGGGCTTACCCGGTTTGAGTTGAAACTGCTGCAACAGCCAGTTCAGCGATCGTTGAGACTGAGAAGACATCTGCCCATCCTATTAGCTGCTATTTGTTATTTGCCTAAAGGAAGCACTTTCAGGGTCGGATAGCGATAATGCTGCGTCCAATAATCCTTGTTCCACCGAATACTGCCAACTTCTGCATCGCTATTTACTGCCTGTTTTTGCGATCGCCACTATTAAGAGTATTAGACGAAGTTCATTGTGCCTCTATCTGTGTGTAGAACTAAAATGATTTGGCATTTGTATTGGAACTGTCATGCTGCTGCGCTCCTAGAAGCTCGGCTCTACAGTAGAGTATTGGAAACTGGGCGATCGCTCTTGGAGAAAGGTCAGCGATCACCCTACATGAATTCAATAGTTAAATCGATTAACTTATAGCCGCAACTAGCTTTTGGTGGGTGGGACGCTTGCAGTCTGACTTTTTCTTTAGTCCAACTGCTTACCAGTACAAAGGTAAAGGTGATAACTTAGTGAAGCGCGATCTGAGCTATAGCTATTTGTCAGAATAATAACAGTGAACATCTTGCCTACTTCCTCAGATAGCCTGTATTGATAAAGTTACAATGCCACAAGTAGAGAAGCTAAAGATTTTTCTCGCCTCGCCAAGTGATGTTGCTACAGAGCGTCGTCATGTAGGAAAAGTAATAGAGGAGATTAACCGAACAGTCGCGGCAGATAAGGGAATTGTGCTTGAAGTTGTTAGTTCAGAGAACGCTTTTCCCAGCTACGGCAAGGATGGTCAAGCCATACTCAATGAGCAAATTGGAAAGATGCAAGAGTATGAGCTGTTTATCGGCATTATGTGGAATCGGATCGGGACACCAACTCCACGTGCAAAATCTGGAACAGCAGAGGAGTTTGGAAGAGCAGTTACAGCTTTAAGGCGTAAAAGAAAACCACAAGTTTGGTTTTACTTTCGCGAGGCACCAGTTCACCTTACTACGATAGAGGATCTGAGACAGCGGGAAGAGACACTAAAATTTAAAGCTAAGTTTCGAGGCAAAGGGTTATTTCGAGAATATAAAACTCCTACTAACTTTCGCGATCAATTACGAGAACATTTAACTCTCTGGCTGAACCAGTATACAAGTGGAACGTCCAAACCTCTTACTGCCGCGAAGAAGCAGAGTAAGAAGATACCAAAGGAGAATACAGAATCTAGCTCTTCGGCTATAGCTAGCGCTCGAACTAAAACAACATCAATAAACGAGACATCTACAAGACCTCGAAAAACTCCTGCCTCAAAAAGCAGCACTCCCCGAAGTACTGGGTCTGTGAAACGCTCAAGAGATTGGGTCATGCTGAATGAGAAATTTTTCCGAACCAAGTCGAGTGCTACTCAGCCAGATCTAAGCATCATTCTTCGACTGTCACCGAAGGATATGGAGCAGGTTGCTGAGTTGAAGTCTCTTCACCCAGGAGAGTTCCACAATAGAAAGCAGATTGCCTATGCCGATCAGCATGATGCTGGCATGATGGAAGTGTCATCTGTGCTGTCTGAGTCGATGGCGGGGAAAGCCAGCTTTAACATTAAGCTTACACCCATTCAGTGCTCACATAATAGTGGCTTTGCAATGGAGATAAATTATCCAAACTACACTGCTGATGAAGTTGCTGAGTTGCGTGTCCGTCTGCTCTTGCTGGGGGAAGCTCTTCCCAAAGATCTCGGACGGTTCTTCCCTACTACTCAAACTACTGGCTCATACAACCATGCAGAGGCAGTCGAAAAAGGGATTTTTCCGGAGCTGTGGGCAAAGCTGCAAACACAACCAAGGTTATTTTTGCCAAAAGCATGGCTATGGGCGGTGTATCACTTGAAGATGAGCCAACTTGTTGAAGATGTTTTAGAGTTAGAGCTTGGTCCAATTAAGAACAAGGTGATGCCTGTTCGATTTCAAGGAAAGAGAAGGCGGGTCTATGCCAATCGGGAACCCAGCATTATTAAAGTCGTAGGAAACTGTACTCTTAGTGCATAAACGCTCGGTAATCTCTCTGCAAACATTGCAATGTTCTTCAAGCTTCTGACTTCCATCAAACTTAAAAGATTAGGAGTTACATTCGCTGGCATCTTCGGTCTGATCTGGCTATTTCTTGAACCAGGAGGACTTTTTCTACCTGAATGGTTCAATTGGGGATGGTGGGGTTATGGTGGGTTGGTTTCCCTTTCCTTACTGATTGCGCTCGCACTGAACTTTCCTCGCCTTTCGGTTTCTAGGTCATTGTCTTCACCCAATACCACGATAGAGATTAGGATAGGAGACCTCTTTGATGAACCTGGGCACCTAGTCATTGGGACTAACGATGTTTTCGATACGGAATTGGGGGAAGTCATCAAACCCTCAAGTGTGCAAGGGCAATTACTCACGCGAGTGTATCAGAGCGACCAAAGACGCTTGGATGATGAGATCGATATTGCTTTAGAGCCTCTAAAGGCTAACAAAAAGAGGGAACCGAATAAGAAAAAGGGGAAAATTTGGCGATATCCAATCGGCACAACTCTTGTGTTGGGGTCGCCGGATAAACGATTCTTCTTAAACGCCTATGGCTCTATGGGGAATGATCTGAGAGTCAAATCAACTGCTGATGATATCTGGCATTCGTTAAGTTCCCTCTGGGAACAGGTGCGGCTAAAAGGTCATGGATTAGAGGTTGCTATCCCGGTAATTGGTTCAGATCTTGCTCGGACAAATCTTCCCCGCATGACTTTAACGAAGCTGATTGTTATTTCGTTCATTGCTGCGTCTAAGAAAGACTTCATAACGAAGAAGTTAACAGTAGTCATTTATCCAAAAGACCTTGATTCGGTGGATTTTTATGCACTAGAAGACTTCTTGGACTCAACGTGCTTTTGAACCAAAATCATCTTTAATTAGACAGAAAGTTTTTTGGTAACGCTCACTAATTATGTCTGATGAAAGATGTTGAGTTATGTCTGATGAAAGATGTTGAGCCAGCGATCATCAACTGCAATCGTTAGTAGGCTTGTTGGGATGATTGTCCAGCCTGGTACAGCACTAATCGATGCTCAATCCATTGGAAGAAAATAGGAATCATCAATGCCTAATTCAACTAACCAACAAATCTTACTCAAAAGCCGCCCAGTTGGGGAACCAAAAGAGAGTGATTTCGCCTTGGTCGAAACCTCAATCCCAGAACCAGGGGAAGGAGAAGTTCTCAACCGCACAATATACCTGTCCCTCGACCCCTATATACGCGGACGTATGAGCGATCGCGAATCTTATGCTTCTCCAGCAGAATTGGGTTCCGTGATGGTCGGTGGTACAGTCAGCCAAGTGGTGAAATCGAACCATCCCCAATTCTCAGCCGGAGATTTTGTGCTGGGTTATGACGGCTGGCAAACCTATGGCGTATCGAAAGGCGAAATGTTACGTAAGCTTGACCCCAATCAAGCCCCCATCTCTTATGCGTTGGGCATAACGGGGATGCCCGGAATGACGGCATATTTTGCGCTGCTGGATATTGGGCAACCCCAACCGGGCGAAACCGTTGTCGTTTCTGCTGCTTCTGGCGCAGTCGGGTCTGTAGTCGGTCAAATTGCTAAACTCAAAGGCTGTCGGGTAGTGGGGGTGGCTGGGAGTGAGGCGAAATGCGATTATGTCGTGAAAGAATTAGGGTTTGATGCCTGCATTAACCGCAAAACTCAAGACCTAAGTTCTGCACTGAAAGCGGCTTGTCCTAACGGAATCGATGTCTACTTTGACAATACGGCGGGTGCAATTTTAGAAGCTGTGTTGCAGCAGATTAATCTTGGGGCAAGAATCCCACTGGTTGGTTTAATCTCGCAGTACAACGCACAAACTCCTCCTCCTGGCCCTAATTTGATGCCACTTTTGGTTAAACGCGCTTTAATTAAAGGTTTTCTTGTGGGTGATTACCAACAGCGTCAGGTAGAGTTCGTAAATGATGTTTCTCAGTGGTTGCAGGAAGGCAAGCTCAAGTATAAAGAAGACCTTGTAGAGGGACTGGAAAACTCGCCCCACACCTTCATTGGTTTACTGCAAGGGAAAAACTTTGGCAAGCTGATTGTTAAAGTCAGTGACGATCCGACAGGATGAGCGTGGATTACGAATGAGTTACAAGCAATCCCCAGCAGCTTAGATCCCCGACTTTTCTAAAAAGTCGGGGATTTCGGCTTGACTGGACTAGCTTTTGGCAATGTAGTTGCCAAGAGCTATGAATCTCACGATTGGGGTGACTAGACCCAAGCTAGCAATCTCTGGCGAATCTTCTCTGAAAATGAAAAGAACCGTCCCGCAAAAGCGATCGCAGGAGCGCTGAGTGGAGCAAGGCAAGATATCCAAACCAGAACGAGGCAGCAATGAATCTAACAATCCGAAAAGAAGTTACTTCTGATGTGACCGATATCAAGGCATTGACAACTGCCGCCTTTCTCAATGCCCCCCATACTAGTACCTTGTCAAGCTTGAATTGATGGGTAAAGACGCTTGAGCTTAATGCGAGCATCAGCGGTAGTAAATTGCCAATCAATTTTTCGAGAATCTAGATTTCGTTGTTTT
>NZ_JACJTV010000067.1 GCF_014698845.1 Coleofasciculus sp. FACHB-1120
ACCCGATACGGCTTTAGCTGTCCCATTTAAACCCCTAAAAAATCAGCGACTAGGATGCTCAATCCAGCGTCAGAAAAGTACCTATTTAATTGTCCCATTTAGAGAAGTCATTTTGTGGGACAACTTACTCAGTCAAGTGGCTGTTTTAGTTAAATGTTTGGTTAAGTGTCTAGACAATCGGCTAGTGATTAAATGAGATGAACTGCTGTAGCGTGTATCAATCGTTTATTATCGTGTCCGAGAATCGAAAGAGATCGCTGCCCAAGTTGCAATTGGGACGTAATAAGTCTTTGTTGCCTAGTCGTTTAATCGGGTGGGTGAACAGCGATCTCTTTTCTCTATTTCCACTGATGCGATCGCCTTTGATTTAAGAGGGTAATCGCAACTTTTATTTTATAAAGTAGTGAACGGCGATGTCTCCTTTTTTCGCTGAAGCAACCGCTTTTTTAAGTTCCCATTGGGACTAAAAATGGACTTATCTGGGCTAACCTCGAATAGTGGATCGCTCTTTTTAAGTTGATTTTTAGTTGGGCAGCTATCTAAATTACTGGAGCGTTGCTGTAATTAAAAAGTGCGATCGCTTACAGAGTATCATCTACCCATCCGCACCGGGAGCAATCCCAATGTACTGAGGGCGGTTTCTTCATCTCAAAGGGTATCTCACAGCAGGGACATCTACCCGTAAACATTGGGTGATAATCCAGTAGTTCTAGCTTTGAATAGAGACGATTGTCGTGGTGACTCTAACCGAGTTTAAGAGTTATGTAAATACACGGAGGTTTAAGAGAACTCCCAATAAAATAGCAGCACTAGGGTGTAAAACTAACACAACGAACGGCAAAGAGAACCCAATTACAATTCAAAAAATCACGGAAGGTGGCGTTCATGAGCAAAAAAGTCGAAGCCCAAGTAAAAACCTCATCAACACCGACTACTGCCACCACCCCGGTTCAGCCACAATTTCAGCAACGCTCATTTTCATCCGAAGTAGAACCAGTCGCAACCGAGCAAGTCGGTGAGCAACCAGATTTACAAACGCAGCTAGATAAAGCCACTTGTTTTGGTCATTACTTCGGTCGGGTGAAAGTCTATAGTGATCTACCCCAAGTTATTCAACCCAAACTTGTAATTGGGCCGCCAGGGGATAAATATGAGCAGGAAGCTGACCAAGTAGCCGCACGGGTGATGGCAATGCCTAACCCAGTTAGCCAATTATCTGCTCAACGTCAACCCAGTGAAGAATCAAAGTCGCCTTTAACTACCTCTATCCTCCGCACCGCTCAACGTCAGGAACCACAGCAGCCAATTCAAAGAAAATCCTTATTGCAAAGAAGAGTTCAATCAGATGGGAGTCATGAAGCGACTAGCGAGATTGAAACTCAGCTGAATAAAAGTCAGGGTAGCGGAAGTCCTTTACCCAATGAAGTGCGTTCTTTTATGGAGCCTCGCTTTGGAGCTGATTTTAGCAGCGTGCGGGTGCATACGGGTGGTGAAGCGGTGCAGATGAATCGGGAGTTAGGGGCACAGGCTTTTACTCATGGGAGTGATGTCTATTTTGGGGCCGGGAAGTCTCCTGGGAATAATGAGTTGATGGCACATGAGTTGACCCATGTAGTGCAGCAGACAGGTGAAACTCAGCTAAATACTAAACTGCAACCAATATGTGCAAGGATTCAGCGAGGTGGTTCAAATAAGCCTGCTGAAAACAAATTATTCTTCACCAGACCTGTAACAGAAGATATGCTGTCGTGGGCACCAGAAGAACTGGCAGCGCACATGTTCTCATCTGTTCTTAATCGAAGTAAGGACTATGTACGCGAACAGATGAAGCGTGACGAGGCCGATCCACTTTGTATTAGACTTATCGGGGATTGGGGAGTTACTCCAAAACAACTAGCAGAAAAGGAGGAGTTTAGTTTTTTCCTCGAGGAAGCTGCATATTATGCCCATCGAGGAAATGCTGAAGGAACAGAAGACCTCGCAAGAGATGAGCATGGTCAGGCAGAAGGATATGACGAACGAGAAGCTGAATTTAATCAGTTGCCAGCCAAGGATCAATCTGAGATTAACCTCGAAGCAAATTGGCGGTACTGGAAAGATTTAGGTGACAAAAATCAAACCAAAATAAAAAAAGGGGAAGAATCAAAATCGCGCCTATGGCTTAATATTCGAGATGAACTCTTATATCAGCGGGAGCAGATTCAAAACTTACCCGACAAAGTTAAACTCATCCTTCGTCCAGAAGGCAATAAAGTAATTGCGCCTAAAGATTACGAGCAGGTCATCCGCATTGGACGGAAAATCATGACCTTCGATGATCTGGACTTATCGACATATCTTCAGCGCAATCTTGCCATTACAGACGATTGGAACACCCTTGAAAAATCGATTGATCGGTTTTTGGCGTTCAAGGCAGGAGCCAAGGAGAAGATTTCGGATGTCATGGAGTTGGTTAAGGATGAAGATTGGGGTGTAGATGAGGAAACAGAAAAGCTTAGTTTAGAGGAGATGCGTTATCTCTCTTTACAAGAACGTCTGAAACTGATTGATTATATCTCCAATGGTACATTGGTTTTAGACGATGACGAACAGACTCTCATCAAGCTTATTGCTTCGACACCTACGAAGGATGGCAAAGCATTACTGGAGAGCTTCAAGAAAAACCATGCTGGATTATTGAAGCGCCTTGAAAGTGCTATTGATGGGCAAGAAAACAAAGAATATAACGGAGCCTTGCGGAACATCTTCTTTCAGGGCTTGAACCCCGAAGAAGCGATTGAAGCAATGGAAAAAGCAAAGATTTTCCCCTGGGCTGATCCAGGCTTAATTAAGGCAACGTATAACGTCAGATTTTACTATGAAGATGTTGAATTAACTGATGACGGACAGCTTAAAGTAACCTATTGGATCAACTTAGTTTTTGGAGGCATGAAAACAACCACACAGTATCTAGATCCGTACGAAGTTGTTGGTGTTCACTTCTTCATGGACGAGGAATTTGCCGACACTAAGAAGGGTAATACCATCTACATGCCAGCGATCAATCTGATTTCACTCAAGAACAAACAACTCAAGACTGAATTCAACGCAGCAGTAGATGTGACTCTGCTGTTTGCTGGAGGAGTTGGGCTAGCAGCGAAAGGCACACGTCTAGCAAAAGCAGTAGCTGCGTTGGACTTAACTCTAGGTACTGCTGGAATAGTCATTAACGATTTTCGTAGTGAAATTGGCAGCACGGAAGCAGGGAAGAAGTTCCTCAAAGCCTGGGATATCGCCAATACTGCAATCGCTATATACGGGATTACTCGAGTGGTTGTGGAACTACCGAATACCATTCGCAACCTTCGCACAGCCTATCAGGAATTTCGTCAAGCAGCCAATTCTAGCCTCAGCCCAGACAACCTCAAAAATCTTGATACAGAAGCCAATACGCTGTTTAAAAAAGCAGATGAGGCCATTGAAGAAGCTGGGAAAGCTCCCAAATCATCTGGTACCGAACCTTCTACCCTTAAACCCGCTGAAACTCTCACACAAAATGTTGATGAGATTCGAGCCAATCTCCGCAGCAAGTTGCCGGATGAAATCCTGAGAAAATTGTCTGATGAAGACCTTAAAGCGTTGAATTTGCTTGACCAGCAAGCCCTACAGGAGTTGCGAGGTGTCGCAAAGAGCGAAGACATCTCCAAACTGACTCAGCTCATTCGCCAAGACTCCGATTTGGCGAACCGCCTGCTGCGGGAGGCACCTTTTGAAGACGTTAAGGCTTTCTCAGAACGATTTAGTCGGGCGCAGAAGCGTGTCACCGAACCAGTTGAAGGTCTGTATGCCTCAGTGAATGCCGATAATGTCCCCGCCAACTGGAATATTCAAACAAAAGTCCAGGGGAATAAGCTTGTGTCTACAGTAAAGTTCACGAAAGCTGATGGCTCGATTGAAAACGGTCAGATGACTCGCAGCTACGACCCTAACTCAGGTACGTTTGTGATGGAAGAAGCCTTTCTCGATAAATTACCGAGTTTCATTGAAAGTGGTATACCGATGGTGAAAAAGAAAGGTACGCCTTTAGTCACGTTTCTGACGATTCACCAGATGAAGAAATTTGGCATTGCCATTGGAAGCATCAAGAAAGTGAAGATGAGTACCATTCAAAACTTCGAGACTATCTTGCACTTACATTGGCTGCGGAAGAAGTATCCTGGCAAGAGTATTGATGAATTAATCATGCATTCTCACTCAGTTAACTATGCTGAAACATCCATTGTTCAATCGGGGCATAAGATTGTCGGTACAAAAGTAGGTGGCACGCAGGCACGTACTAGACCTGTAGGCAGTTTAATGGAGCATTATGAGACGCATGATCCTAGAGATATTGCCAAACATGACGCTCTGCTTAAGAAGTATGGTTTTGAGCGGACTGAATCGATGTATATGAACTTTGATATTGAGCTACATTTGGCTCCAGCTAAATAATTATATGGAATTTGGTATTACCCTGGTCATTGCTACAGAATCAGAACAACTGATAAATAGCTCAATTGAAGGATTAATCCAGTCAAACCACATTGATTACTTTAAAAGATACCTAACTGAAATCAGAGATTCAGTAGGTGATCGCCTGACTGTTTTTGAGGGGAATATTAGAAAGCTGTCTGCTCAAAATCGAGATGTCATTTTCTGGAAATCCTACGGTCATCAGCTTGATGATCTCCAGAGATGTTCAGAATCAATAATCCAAAGAACAGTTTTACTTCGAGCTAGCACAAGACTAGCGTATGAAGCAGCTCATATTCTTCCCGTTGCAGTCATAGTAGACGAAATGGCTATGATTTACAATAAATCGATGCTCATCGGTCAACCCGATGTAGGACAGGCTCTACAAGCTGAAATAACTATTCCTTATGGAAGTAAATTTGTAGGTATTGCCTCTAAGTATCACTCACAACTTGTTCCATTTCTGTTGGAGTACCTCACTCAGTATACGTTTATACACAATAATTTGTTCTCTTAGAAGCTGTTTGTGAATTATTATAAAAGAGCTAATTTAGACTTAGTAAAAGTCACAATATTTCATTTTTCTCTACTTTAGTAAAATGTGTTCGCTGCTCTTGCAAGCTACGTTATCTGTATACCTTAAAAAAGAATTGGTATATTCCTTTTTAATAAAACGAATTTCCTATGACTTATTTATTAATCATTTTAGGAAACATAGATTAAAAGACGGAGTGTGGGACATGGTACGTCCCGGTTTGAGGCGCGTTGTACTAACTCAATAAATTTGTCTTATAAACGGTCTAAAACGGGATATCGTCAAGTTCGAGATTGCTGCAAGACCACTTCGCCCAAATGGATTTGAGGTGAAAGGAGGTTATAGAAAACCTGAAAGTAGCGATCGAATTCCTTCTTTTCTCAAATGCGATTACTCATTCCTTATCTCCCAACTTTGACTGCATCAGTTGCCACGCTTCAATTTACTGCTGTAACTGCTATTCGGGGTAAAGGTAGCGAAGCTGCAACGAAGTGCCACGTAGCGGCTAGAACCCTTGATAAGGGAGCATTCTAGAAAAATTTTCCGCTAGCAGATAGGCTATTCTCCAGCTTCTCTCAATCTCATATCGATTTGAAATACATCAAGTAAGCGGTACAGATAGTAGAAATGGCGGTTCTTTCGAGAAGGCCGCTCACTGATTGCTTGTAGCTCGTACTCTTGTTTGAGTCTGTCAAACTGTGGCTCATCCACACCCAGAATTTCTGCTGCTTCCTTGCGACTGACTAGTGTTTCTCCGTTAATCATCTTGATTTACTCAAGACTCAACTCAAACGGATGATAGTAGCCGGAGTCCCAAAAGCCAGCAGGCTCAGTTAACGTTAGTGGAATTCTAAACCAAGAGTCTGGCTCAAAATCGCCGGAGTCCCCTTTCAATCGACATTCTGTAGGAATTCGAGCGATCCGAATCACTTTCAAGGCACGGCGTTGCTGAAAGTGTAATGAGCTAAGCTGGCAGAGGCACTGTCCTATCCTTCAAGTAGTGAAGCAGCAACCGCAGCGAACACTTCAACATATCAACCGACTTGGAGTAGCACAAGCTCTGGCGATGCAACCGTGCCAAGTAGTGCCGTAACCGAGTGTTCTCTCCCTCTACCCAAGTCATATAGGTCTTGCTCACAATCTGGTCACCCTGATCAATGAACATCGGGTACACCTTCCATCCATCGGTGACATAGAAGAAGCATTGCCAGCATTTGACTATCGACCACAACCGCTTGAAGGTTTCCCGACTGCGATCACCTATCACCCAAGCCAAAATTCCCGCTTGCTTGTGATTGACAGCTGTCCAAATCCACAGCTTGTTGCGTTTGCTGCCGACAAAGGTTTGGAGTTCGTCCAAGTCCGTGACCTCTGGGATCTCTTCAGCCTCTGGAGCATCATCCAGTCGATGTCCTGCTTCTCGAATCCAGTGCATCACAGTTGTGTGGTGGATCTTAGTGACTCGTTCGATCCCCCGCAGCCCCATGCCGTTAAGATACATCTTGATGCACAATTGCTTGACTTCATTCGAGTAGCGCCAAGGACGGTAGGATTCGAGGAACTGACGACCGCACTGCTTGCACTTGTAGCATTGTCTTCCTCGACGCTGACCGTTTTTAGCTGTTTGAGTTGAGTGACATTGAGGACATTGCATCCCTCTATTCTACCCAATCAAGCATTATTCTTTCAGCAACGCCCAAGGCACAAGCAGTTTCCAGTTGTTTACGAATGAGAAACCCTGCTTGCTTACATGCTTCTTCTTCGTCAAGAATGCCATTGGCGGCAATCCACTGGTTTAGCTGTTGCTGTGCTTGCTCATTGTATTGAGCGATTTCCCCCCTTCTCAAGTTTGGAATGCGGCTAATGGCATTTTCTAGCAATCGTTGAATATCTGCTTCACGGGTGGAGCGATCTGTACGCGCTAACCACTCACTGTTTGGTCTCTTGGGCAATGGCAAGTGCCTTACGGTCGTAGTCCTCTAGCCTATCAATCAAACCAAGACAACTTATCACGGCATCCAGAGTTTTGAATCGTTTTTTGCAATCCTCAGCAATCATTGGATGAAAGTGACGCCAACTTGAACCACTCTGCGGGTCAGTATCCAAGCGAAAACCACGGTTCGGGTCACGACTCAGAACAAGCTGTCGTTTTTGCGCTTCAGCTTGGACTTGCTCGAAGGTTAGCTTAGGACTGGTTGCCATAGGTTACAGCATCAGAGAGTTAACATTAATCCATCCAGAAATCCTTGAAGCGGCCTGGTGCCAACTCCGTATAGCGCACCGTATGCTGAATGTTCTTATGACCCAAATATGCTTGAATCGCTCTGGTGTCATGTCCTTTAGAAGCAAGATAGAAACCACAAGCATGACGCAACATATGCGGATGAACTGGAAAGGGAAGCCCTGCTCGTTGCCCAGCCCGTTCAATAGACCTCTTGAGGAATTAAAATTTGTTAGCTAATCTCAGTTCATAGTTATAGATACCTGCAATCAGTTGACGCAGTCCAAATCGCTTCCTTCTATTGCGATAACGACTGGATAAAATC
>NZ_JACJTV010000068.1 GCF_014698845.1 Coleofasciculus sp. FACHB-1120
TCAATCCGATTGAGCGGTTGTGGTCAGAAATCAAAAAAGCGCTCAAGTGGGAGCTGTTTACTAATCTCGATGAGTTAAGGTTTGGAGTAAAAAAAGCTCTACAGGATTTAAACCAAACCATTATTGCATCTGTTACAGGATGGAAATTTATCATCGAGGCGCTAGTCTTAGCAGGGATTTAGAAGTCTAAACTTATTTGTGTCAAACTCAAACCCAATTGGTATAAGAAGATAGGGTTGAGAGTATATCACCAGCGCTGGGGTTAACGTACTGTTTCTGAGTGAAATTCTTTATCTTGACAATTCACCTCAATTTGCTGTACTCTAGAGTCTTTTATCTGCTTGATACATACCATTGTGTAGTAAACAAACCAACTGACTATTCCTAATAGCTTTGCTCCATCTTCAAGCAGGGATGTTACTTCTCCTACTTTTCCTCCCCCTAAAGATGAGGGTTGAGGAATTTTCCCAGAATCCACTAATACTGATAAAGCAAACCACCCAATCGCTAAGAATAGGGGAATAAATTCCGTTTTCAGTATGACTTTTCTGAAGCCTATTAGGTAGAGAGATAGCATGATTCCATATCCCAGATACACAAGTTTTTCAGGGATAAATAAATAGTTAGGGAAAGCATCTTCATGCAAAAGAAAAAAATCATCGAACAAAAGAACCGAGGTGACAAGTCCAGAAAACAGCAGAAATAACTTCGGAATTCTTTGCTCAGAATCTTTGCGGAGAACAGCAAAAGTAAAAAAGCAAATCGCTGCTGCGGAACACCAAAACAATATACCCAGATTAGAAATGATTCCTAAGTAAAATGGTTGAACTACAATTGCTAATGGATCTCTGGTCAGATACCTTGCAGGTATTACATTTTGCGAGTTAATTATAATAAAAATGACAACAAGGGGTATATATGCTAACAGCAGGATCGGTAGTAAAATTTTAAAGCGATTTAAATAAGTTGAACTTGGTTCAATTTTTGATTGGTGTTGTTTCATCTTGCTGATACTCTTGAAGATTATTGCGTGAGAAATAAATAAAAGTTTATTTTTTCATGAGAAGTTAAGGCACTGCGGTTGCTTGTGCCGAGTCGAGCTAAGCTTTAAATTGATGATTTAGCTAATCAGAAATATTTAATTAACTTTAGATTAACAAAGGATTAAAGCTAGTATACCTTATCTCAAAAATTGACGAAGGCGAGGTGGGTTGGTTAAGGGTTTATTAAAGATATTCTGTGTCTGGGGCGGTAATACCCAACCGGGGATACGCAAATACCGATCCTGGCATTGTCCACAGCTATCTACAATGACCGTAGAGACAGCCATAAGCCAGATGTAATGCTGATTTTTCTGTGTTATGGGTGTCTGGAGTGGTCTGTTAATCAGTAGTCCTCATGCAACCAACTAACCCCAACCAATTTACAGAAAAAGCCTGGGAAGCCATCACTCGCACCCCAGATATTGTTAAATCTGCCCAGCATCAACAAATCGAAAGCGAACACTTGATGAAATCACTGCTGGAGCAAGAAGGACTCGTCAGCAGTATTCTGAACAAAGCGGGTGTAAATGTGTCGCGAGTCAGAGAACGCACCGAAGATTTCATCAAGCGTCAGCCAAAAACTTCCGGCAGTAGCACCTCAGTTTATGTCGGACGTAGCTTGGATTCTCTGCTGGATCGGGCTGAAGCATTTCGCAAAGAGTATGGAGACGACTTCATCTCCATCGAACACATGATGCTGGCTTATCCCAAAGACGATCGCTTTGGGAAGGCTTTGTTTCAAGAATTTAAGCTGGATGAAAACAAGCTAAGAACTATCATCGCCCAAGTTCGCGGGAGCCAAAAAGTGACTGACCAAAATCCAGAAGGCAAGTACGAATCCTTAGAAAAATACGGGCGCGACTTGACAGAATTCGCTCGTCAAGGGAAGTTAGACCCGGTAATTGGGCGCGATGATGAGATTCGCCGCACGATCCAAATTCTGTCTCGTCGCACCAAGAATAACCCGGTGCTGATTGGCGAACCGGGAGTAGGTAAAACTGCGATCGCTGAAGGTTTGGCACAGCGAATTGTTAGCGGAGATGTCCCGGAGTCGTTGCGCGATCGCAAACTGATTGCGCTGGATATGGGTGCGTTGATTGCGGGTGCCAAGTATCGGGGTGAATTTGAAGAACGCTTAAAAGCGGTTCTCAAGGAAGTTACCGATTCTCAGGGCAGCATTATCATGTTCATTGATGAGATCCACACCGTTGTTGGTGCGGGTGCGACTCAAGGCGCGATGGATGCAGGTAACTTGCTCAAACCGATGCTGGCGCGGGGTGAATTGCGCTGTATCGGTGCCACAACCCTGGATGAATATCGCAAATACATCGAAAAAGATGCGGCGCTAGAACGTCGTTTCCAACAAGTTTATATCGATCAGCCCAGCGTAGAAGATACGGTTTCGATTCTGCGGGGGTTGAAAGATCGCTACGAAACGCACCATAACGTGAAAATTTCTGACAGTGCGTTAGTGGCAGCAGCGACGCTATCTACTCGATATATTAGCGATCGCTTCCTCCCAGATAAAGCGATTGACTTGGTAGATGAAGCGGCGGCGCGATTGAAGATGGAAAGTACCTCCAAACCAGAGGAACTCGACGAAATCGACCGCAAGATCCTCCAGTTGGAAATGGAACGGCTTTCTCTGCAAAAAGAAAGCGATCCGGCTTCTAGAGAAAGGTTACAGAGACTGGAAAAAGAACTTGCCGATCTCAAAGAAGATCAACGGACGCTGAATGCACAGTGGCAAGCTGAAAAAGATGTTCTCGAACGCCGCAAAACCCTAAAAGAAGAAATCGATCGGGTGAATGTGGAAATTCAACAGGCGGAACGAGAATACGATCTTAACCGAGCGGCTGAGCTGAAATTCGGCAAGTTGACCGAGTTGCAACAACAGCTAGAAGAGACAGAAGCCCAACTCGTTCAAACTCAGCATAGTGGTAAGTCACTTTTACGCGAAGAAGTCACCGAATCCGATATTGCTGAAATCATTTCCAAGTGGACGGGTATCCCCATCAGCAAACTCGTTGAATCGGAGAAAGAAAAACTTCTGCAATTGGAAGATGAACTGCACAAGCGCGTGATTGGGCAAGCTGAAGCGGTGACAGCAGTTGCCGATGCCATCCAACGGGCGCGTGCTGGTTTAGCCGATCCGAATCGTCCGACGGCTAGTTTCATTTTCCTCGGTCCCACGGGCGTTGGGAAGACGGAACTGGCAAAAGCCTTGGCGGCTTACCTGTTCGATACAGAAGAAGCCTTGGTACGGATCGATATGTCCGAGTATATGGAGAAGCACAGCGTCTCTCGCTTAATTGGTGCGCCTCCCGGCTATGTCGGTTATGACGAAGGCGGACAACTGACGGAATCCATCCGGCGTCGTCCCTACGCGGTGTTGCTGTTCGACGAAATCGAAAAGGCGCACCCGGATGTGTTCAACATCATGCTGCAAATTCTTGATGATGGTCGCGTCACCGATTCTCACGGTCATACCGTAGACTTCAAGAACACGATTATTATCATGACCAGCAATATCGGATCGCAGTTCATCCTAGATATTGCCAGCGATGAATCCCGTTACGAAGAAATGCGGAGTCGGGTAATGGATGCGATGCGGACGAGTTTCCGTCCGGAGTTCCTAAACCGGATCGACGAGATTATCATCTTCCACGGCTTGAACAAGCAGGAATTGCGGCAGATTGTGCAGTTGCAAGTCAAGCGACTCGAATCACGGTTGAGCGATCGCAAGATGTCCCTAAAACTTTCCGATGCTTCCCTTTACTTCTTAGCGGAAGTCGGATATGACCCCGTTTATGGAGCGCGTCCGCTCAAGCGTGCAATTCAGCGGGAACTGGAAACGCAAATCGCTAAAGGGATTTTGCGAGGCGAATTCAACGACGGAGACACCATCTTTGTCGATGTGGAAAATGAGCGCCTTGCCTTCAAGCGTCTCCCTGCTGATTTACTAGCAACTCAGTCTAGCTAATTGACGCTCAGTTAACCGTTTTCCCCAGTGATCGGTAGGGGCATGGCACATTGCCATGCCCCTACAAAACGTGAATTTTACCTGTTATGGAATCCACAATTCTAAGGAACCTCACCCCCAACCCCTCTCCGTTTACGGAGAGGGGCGAATATTGAACTCCTCCCCGTTCGCGGAAAGGGCAGGGGTGGGGAGAAACCGTATTAGATCCAATAGAGAACTGCTATAGATAATTCTCCTAATATGAGCTAGCTCAAAGACGTACTTGAAACCTCCTGCCAAAGTGAAGATATCACCACACAGGAGGGTCAAGGAAATGACCAACGCAACCCTCGACTTCCAAACCGCCACCGGACATCAAGTTCTAGCCGCAGCCGGAAAGAAAATGTTGCGACCCGGCGGACGAATTGCGACAGAGCAATTGTTTGAGTGGGCAGACTTCCAAGCAGGTGAGACAGTTCTGGAATTAGCTTCTAGTTTTGGCTACAGTGCGATCGCTCTGGCTCAACGCTACGGCGTGCGGATGGTCGGCGTAGAGAAAAACCCCGAAAGTATAGCCCGTGCCCGTTCCAACATTGAGGCGGCGGGGTTAACAAGTCAAGTGGAAATCATTGAGGGCGATGTGTTTCACCTGGACGCTATCTCCGAACAGTTTGATTATGTTTTGGCAGAAGCGATTCTAACCATGCAATCTGTACCGGGGAAAGTCAAGATTTTGGCTGGGGTGCGCGATCGCTTGAAGACAGGAGGCAAATTTCTTTGCCACGAATTACTCGCCCGTAACCAGGAAGCGGAGATTCATCAAGCCTTAGCACAGGTAATTCGGGTCAATTCTACCCCGTTATCTGAGGCAAATTGGCTGGCTGCTTGTGAAGCTACCGGACTGCAAGTACAACAGCATCAAACCGGGTCAATGGGTTTGTTGAATCTGCGTCGGGTACTTCAAGACGAAGGCGTTGTGGATACCCTCCGGATTCTGTGGAATGTTCTGACGCGCCCAGCGCTTCGGAAACGAATCCTGGCAATGCGCCGTGTCTTCCAGCAATATCAACAGGATTTGGGTTACATCGTCCTGCGTGCAAAACGCGCCTAAAAAAGTGAATCAACCATGACTACTACACTGATGTCTCATTCATCTTTAGCGATTCAACTGCCAGAAAAGATTGAGTATCCCCCTCAGGGAGTCCTCAGCAAAGTTTTGCTTAAAGATGCCTGCTGTCAATACACGCTGTTGTGTCTAGCCGCAGGTACAGATATTTCTGAACACTCCTCGCCTCGAAATGCGACTGTCCACGTCATTGAAGGGCGCGGGCTACTAACTTTGCAGGGGCAAGAAATTGCACTTGAACCGGGCGGTTTTATCTTCATGCCTGCCAATGCTTCCCACGCTCTAAAAGCCGAAGAGAATCTAGCTTTTCTGCTGACACTTTCGGAGAATTCTCAAGCTAAGCACAAACTAAGCGGCGACTAACTGAGGTAGCTCATAGTCTTGCCAATCCAAAACTGCAATAGTAATACTCAGCGACCAACGAATTCATCATGCTTAATACCTTTACTCAACACCTCAATCTCTCGGATTCTCAAGTAGAAACGCTACTCTCACTCAGCTTGCAGGATTTGCTCAACTCGCCTGCAATTCAGCAGAAACTAGATAGTTTAAATATCTCGTTGCTGCAACAAACTTTGCCGATAGCAAAGGCCGTTTTGGAAGACAAGCTACCGCCTTTTTATGATTGGCTCAAAAACGAGTTAAAGGTGGAGCGCGTCCCAGATGGCCCCGATCATACGACTCAATGGGTGGTTAATTTCCTAAAGCGTCAGGAAAGCCTGAGGCACTTGGTAGACTTACACCGTCCAGTTCCACGTCCTGCTTTAGAACGCTCAATTCCTCGCCTGGTAGGGTTATTTGAGACTGTAGAGGATGCCCAAGTGCGTCAGGAATGGCAAACTGCTCTCGCTGCTTTGTGTCTCGTACTTGCAGTAGATGCCCGCGATCGCGATCGCCAATTAGTTGCCTAATTTTGTTGAGGGTGGCTGCACTAGCCGCCCTTTTTCAGACTTCGCTCTTATCTCCAGTACGGTAAGGAGAACAAACCATAAAACCAGTAAGCGATCGCATCTTAACCACGCCACCGGAAGCTAAACAGCATCCCTCTCTCAACTTGCAAACTTTGTTCAATTCTGCTGTAGATTTTTCCAGAAACTTTGGTGGGCAGAATCCACTGTGTTCCGCTAGGCTAAAGAAATAGATTGAGAGATTAAAGTAGAATGTCTACTGATAATAAATTATACACATTAAAGATTTTTGTTTGATAATTCGCAAGTTTCTTTGGAAGAACTTAAACAAAAAATCGAGGAGTTACTTCAAGAATTTCTTCCCATTATCCATTTATCAGTAAACGCAATTTACTCTACATCTCTTCAAGTGATAATTAAAGGAGAGCTAAAAATTATTGATAATTGCCATAACGAAATTAATAAGAAAATTATTGGGAAATCTAAACTTAAATGCCAGCGGTTACTTGATGAGGTAGGTGATGAGATACGGCAGCAAGCATATCCCATCTTATCAGCTATAGAGCAACGCTTTCGAGTATTTGTTAGCCAAGCTCTCATAGAAGTTTCTGGATTTGATTGGTGGCATACAACAGCTCCTGCTAAGCTTCAGAGTAAAGTCCAGCCAATTCATGAGAAGCATCAGGAAGATGGTACACCCCTTGATCCTTTAGAATGTACTCAATTCGATGACTTAATTGAAATTATTACTGCTGAAACATCCGAATGGTCAGAGAGCAGACAACTAACTGTAAGCGAGCTAACAGAGTTACTTTTAGACTGTGAATCAGTTGCAGAAGTTAGAACTAAACTTATAAATAAAACAAAAAAAGTTGTTTTATGGGATGTTTTTGCTCAGTATTTTGAGGATAAAAACCAATGGGAAAAAATTAAAAAAAGTATCAAATTTGTAATGAACGAACGCCATAAAGTAATGCACCATCGGCCGATACGTTTTGGCGTACTCAAAGCTTTACAGGCTAAAAAAGAAGAAATTTGGGTAGTGCTGAATAGTAATGGTCACGAACGAAGAGAGGCATTGTAATGATGCACAAAGTACCAAATTGCCCCAATATGATTGCTCAATTTTTTAGAGAACGATAACG
>NZ_JACJTV010000069.1 GCF_014698845.1 Coleofasciculus sp. FACHB-1120
TCAAAGGTACGTTTGTCTTTTTGCTGAACTAGCAGCTTTTTTAGAGTTTCAGCTTCTTCAGTAATCTCAATTTTGACAACTCTGACCATCTTGACAACCCTGATAACCCACTCGAAAAGGAGCTTTAATCAATTATGCCATTATTAAACCCAACTGGGATTACACAACAACGCTCATTAACTCTTTCATCAATTTTTATCAAATGCTTCCTTATATTTTTTCAGGTTTAATTGGTCATACCATTGTAAGTCTCTTCCTGGGAGGTGTCTTGGGTTCCGTAATTGGTTTTGTGATTGGAGCCATCAGACAACGCATGGACGATACAGTGTCTGTGAGCATAGTCGGTTCTTTTTTAGGTTGTCTTCTGATGTGTACTGTACCTCCCATTTTTAACCCAGGCACTTTAAACATAGGGGGAGGGTCTGGAGGGCTTGGCTATTTGCACGTACTAGCCAGCATTGTGTTGATTACTCTGGGTGGCTGTTTTGGCAGCCTTATTGCCAGTACATTTGGATTCAGATTCTTTCTAAACCTTCCAACAAAGCGCTTGGTATGGATGCTCGGCGGAGTTTATATTTTGATGGCGATTTCGCTCTCTTATAGCTATCTGCAATACTGTTCTCCATCCATTTCTTATTGCTAGATGCAGGTGCCCGTGTTCTCCAATATCAACTCATCAATCCGAGCCAAGAACCCTTTCAGCGACTCTCCGGCGTAATACCATCAGATGTGAAATTCGTCATCTGGGTTTGAACTAACCCTAAATGCAGAATCGCCACTATTACACGGAGTTTTAGATCGAGAGACAGCGGCTTGTCAGCCATCAATAACGCCACCTTCGGCATCCAATAGCAATAGGAACTGCCAGAGGTATTGGAGACATAGATAAAAATAAAAAGACAAGTTATCGGACACACTGAGGCTGGATTAAAGGCGGGTTGTGTCAACTTGGATAACTTGTCTTATAAACGGTCACTTCCAACTCCTCCAGAGTGGGCAATTCCTCCAGCGTATGACGCGCTAAGTCTTTGAGGTAGGAGATTTTGGGGCGGCAAATCCCCACATTACGGAGGACTTCATCGGGCGTATCGAGGACATCTTGCGCTAGAGAAACCGAGCGTGGATGACTTTAGCCACCTTAGTAGAAAGTTGTTGGTGGAGAATTGACGGGGATAGACAAAAGAACAAATCTCCCTCCAACTCGTACTGGTTCAGTTGACAGGCACCAATGCGGTCAATGAGTTGTCCCAGGATAGGATCAGAATCCTTAAGATAGTCAATGGCGATCGCGTACATCAATACAAAAAGATTGAAACTGAAATTTAGTTTTCCGCTAATAGAATGATCGTATCTTGCGAGGCAAACGTAATCAGTCGATCTTTTTTGGGATTGATCGTCACCCCATAAGCTCTACCTGAATTATTAGCATCCGCTTTACAACGATAGCCAATTGCCGATTCACCACGTTGCTTGGCGGCTTCAACAACTGTGTAAAAATTAACGGGAGGATCGAGCGCAACATACTCTCTGACAGGCTTGATATAAATTTCTGATCCTTCAGGACTAAAGAGATCGGAAAACACAGCATTAAGGCTTTTTTGTTCAGAAACTTGAGCCAGCAGCCGACTAACAATTTGCTCACTGATGACAAAATCATCCGGGCGAGCCACTTGCGCCAACGCTTGATTTCGCAGATCTAAAATTTCCGTAACCACTTGAAAATTGCACTTGCGGCGGTCGGAAATATCTCGGAGGTAAAGCAGTGTAATCAAAGTTTGAGCATCAGCTTGTTCTGATTCTAAGTCAGAATGGCAGAGCACGAGAACGCGATCGTATTTAGCTAAGTCAATGCTTTCTAATACCCGACGCTCGGTAGGATTTCCCTGCGAATACCGCAGAGTTTGTTGTCGTAAGTTGAGCGATTCTGGTGATAGATTGACTTTTACATCGGGAAATTCTGCAACGACAGTAACGCTGGAGCCTAGAGCAACGTAGTAATCAAGTAGTTGAATAATGCTATAAACGCGGTTATTCCAGCCCAAAATTAAGGTATTTTCTGGGACTCCGATCGCATTTGTCTCTTTAACTTGAATCGCCTGACGATCAATTGGAATGTCAGACAGTGGCGACAAATGAATGGTACTGTCATCTTCGCTAATCAAAACAAGTTGTTCGTTGGGTTGTAATGGCGTGTTGATCGGTGGATTAAGCTGGATAGTCCCATTAGCGTGTTTCAGTCCAAGTACCGCCGAATCCTTGTAGGCTAAAAGCGCATCGCCGTAAGTCTTTCCTTGTAAAGTTGGTTCTGCTTTGATATAAATTTCATTGCCACTAAAATCAAGTAGCTCCATGTAAACCGTTGATAAGCCTGATTGTCTACAGGTTTGCACAACGATCCGCGAAATTAGATCGTTAGTGAGTAAAACCTCTATGTCGTTGCGTCCAATCAGGCTAACAATGTCGGAACTCTTGGGGTCTTGAACTTGAGCAACGATGTGATAGGGCTGGGGTACGCCGCGCGGAATACTGGTAATTGCCAGCAGGGTTTTTACGAGTTGAATATCAGCATGGGCATTGGATGAGCTTAGAATCACGATTGAGCGTGCTGTTTGAACATTCACCATCCCTAAGTCAGTAATATTGCTGGGACTGCCCGTGCGACATACTAAGCGAATTTTAGGACGTTTACCGAGAATACTAGATAGCGTATCTTCCATCTGCACTTTGTCCTCTTCGCTGAGGATGACGATGCAAGAACCGGGTCGATTGGCATTAGCGAGGGTAAGTTCTGAGATGAGGGTAAATACTTGCAGCGACCAGCCCAAAATTACAATGTGATCGGTTTCAACGACACGGGAGCGTCCTTTGCGTAAGTCTTCTAGCTTCGTATCGATGCCACTGCTGAGAACACCGATTAAGGTACTGATGAGGAAAATCCCGCCAAAGGTGACAAACAGCATGGCAAATCGAAATAGCCAGCCTGTATCGCCGCCCATTGTACCTGCGTCTAGAGTCCGCATGAGAACGCTCCAAACCGCTTCTAGAGGATTGAGGCGATCGCTTCCTTCCGGCGCAACTCCGGTAATGCTGACCAAAAATCCCATTAAAAAGATAAAGGCTAGAGAGGTCAAGGCTAATCCACCAATCAGGGCAACAGTGCCTCTAGCCATGAAAGTATCGAACCCGTAGCGGACACGCTCTGAAAGCGTAATTTTACTCATCTTGATAGAAGTTTCCTTGCTGCTATGGCAAATAGTTTTAGGTGAGGGAGCGGAACTTCTGCTTTTAGATGAATTTCAGGTTCCCTAGTCCCTTTCGGTAATCTATATAAGTATTCCCAGATTTACTGGCACTAGAGCTATTTTTTGAAAGTTTGTTACGAAGGGCTGAGACTACTGCGTACCATTTTGGTAAAAGTGCTCGCCCAAGTGTTTACTATGCAGCTAAAACCAACCAACGCAATGTTTACACTGCCGAGGGTAGATTGGTGATGCGTGAGCTACCAATGAAATTGCTTATTTGTAGATATAGAGGCGCAAGAGTAAAAGCGATGGATAATACCCAAGAGAGCGCGTGTAAAGTTATGCCAAAAAGCTGCTCGAATGCACTGGCGGAATCCAGAAATGGATATTGCCTTAGGATTTTTTACCCGTAGTCTTTGCAGATTGATTATTGAATTAGTGGATAAATAGTTGCGCCACTTTTATGGCGGTTAAGTTCACTTTGAACCAAAAATTTCTAAATTGCGAGTATTACACGCTTGAGGGGCTAAGGAGCAGCCAGGTCTGTATAGTTTCATCATAGCTATGGTCAGCGAGATTAACAGGGTTATAATAGCCCCTTCTCAGGGTATTGTAGTCCAAAAACCTTCTCAAGAAGTATTCTTCCAGGGGGGGCTGGGCCGAAAAACAGCGGAAATTAATCGAAAAATACTAAAAGAAAAAGACCCCTAAACACTGCATTTAGGGGTCTTTTCTATTGCTAGCTTTCAAACTATCACCGCTTGTCTCATAACGTAAACTATTAGGGCGATTACAGTGAGTGCACACTGGAAATGAAGAGAATCACACCGAGGTTTGAGCTAAATGATGCGTCAGTATGGAGAGATAAAGGCTACCTTTCATCATCATTAAGAGCGTCATTTCAGTGAAATTGAATCAAAAACAACTAAAATCTAGGTTCAGCGGTTAGAGACTCGCTCATACACAACCTGGTCGCCATTGTTGGTCACCCGTAAATATTTGCCTACAACGTATTTTATCTCACTTCCATCCTCATCGTATGTCGTCCCCTCATAAGATCCACTGTGCTCGTTGAATATGATGTCAGGAACAGTAGTGGTAGCCCCATTAGAAAGGACTGTTGACTCAAGATAAAACGTCTCTCCATTACAACTGTAAATTTCAACCTGATAGTTGGTAGTTACGAATTGGTCTTGCGCGGTACATGACTCTTGCGCGATAAGCAATTCTTCAGACGAGGCAAAACTAGAATCCTCGGAAATATTCGAGAAAGGCGCAACAGCTAACAGGGGCAATGCTGGCATCAATAACCCCAAAGTTATGCCAACTGTAGAGAATAACTTGCAGCTTTTAACCCAAAATTTAGATGTCATTTTGTCTTTCTTTTTGGTTGAATTGTATTTTTTAACTGTAAATTTTTTTTTAGCAACGTCAAGAGTGATTTTTTCTCGTAAGTACACACTAGAAATGGAGGAAATCAAACCGAGGTCTGAACTAAACGATGCGTCAGTATGGATAGATAAGGGCTACTCTTCATTATCATTAAGGCTCTCCTGTAGTTTGGGTGATTACTTTTACTTATCATCAAAAGCAGCAAGTAGCCGTGCGCGAAAGTTTTTAAAGTTAGTAAATCCATAACCTTGTCGCTTAATC
>NZ_JACJTV010000070.1 GCF_014698845.1 Coleofasciculus sp. FACHB-1120
CTGGTCAATGTTGTCTGTGGATTGATTGCTTATTGCCATCAGGCCAAGAAGCCTTCACTCAATCTTGACTGGGTTTTACCCCCTGCTGCTTAACCCGTACTGACGTTATTCAGAATGAAATAACCCTGATTGATCAGCACTCGCCATTTCCTTACCTGGAAGATTCTTTTAATAAATAATGTTCTACCGTCCCTTTGTCATCTTGATAAGTCTTTGAGTAATTTTCATTGAGGTAAGTGTTGAATTGACTGTTACTTTTAAATGTTTCAATCCATCTTGCCAAGACAATTTGTTCAGGATGATACTTTTTCAAAACAGTAATGATATCATCGAAAGTCAAATTTCCCGATTTAAATCGTTTATCTGACATGATGGCAATTTCTGGAGGAACCGGCAAACCCGCATAAAAAGCGTATATGGGACGATCGGTGAATATCCATTGAGTAGAATCCTTGTGTTTCAAGACTAGATTCATAACTTCGAGGCTTTTGGGTGGTCTTCCTTTAGGCTTAGCAGGAATCGCAATCATTGAGACAATCAAAAGTGCTGTTGCCAAGATAGGAAAAATTAGCTTTTTGAAGTTTAGCGATTTGAGATTAGAATTCCACTCTTCTGGAAATAAACTAATGACTAAAGCAACTCCATAGCCAGCTAACCAGCAGATAGGAATCGCCAGTAAAGGATAGTAGTGATACCAAACAGGTTTATGCTTAAGGAGAATTAGGCTAGCAGTCACCAGCCATGTTAATGGAAAAATTCCCTCTCTGTGTTTTTTAAATAAAATTGCTAAGCAACCAATAAATGCCAAAAATACATAGTCATAGTCTTGATAAAGAAAATAAGGTAAGTTTTCAATATTATTAAATGTTGATTGACCTTGAACTTTTTCTCCAAAGTGTGCTTGAATTAGCTGTTCATAATTAAAAGCTTGAAAAATTAAGCTAATTCCTAGATGACTAACTGCAAGAACTATTAACCATAAAATTAGTGGAGAGAAAACCAAGGACGAAAAAGAGTTTTTTGATTTACTTTCCTCCGGTTCTGGCAGCTTAAAATTTAGTAGATAAAAAAGCATTAAAGGAACCAGAAATATAGTAAAGAGTTTCGTTTGCAAAGATACCGCTAGAACGGCTCCGGATAAAAGGATGAAATGTTTACGACGCTGCTGTTTGTAGAGAGTTAGCAAATAAATAGAGAGCATTGCCAGCGATAGAGAGGGAATCCCAATCATCACGGAAATGCTGAGTCTAAGAAATAGCCATGAAGTGAAGAGGAAGAGTGTAGCGACAAGAGCAGGTATTATTCCTAAAGAAAAGCGTAGAATTTGATAAAAAGACCAGATTAGGAGTGCTGAGAAGAGTATAACCAACACCCGTGCTGCAAAAACTGAATATCCAAATATATTAAACCAGTAGGATAATAAGACTGTGAATAAAGGTGGTTGATCGTTCCATATCTGCGTATATAGAGAAAAGCCTTGTGAGTATAAAAGCGCTTTTATTAAATTTAATCCCTCATCATAATCGAATTCAAAAGCCTGATTGACTGGTCTAATTGCAAGTACAAAGCCAACATAGAGAAATAGGATGAATATGTGAAAAAAGATATTTTTTAAATGGGTCATGCTTAATAAAAATTTTAAGTTTATAGGCAGCGAAAGCCTAAAGTTGATAATTCATGAGCGGCTAATGGTAAATGAAGAGGATATTTTTAATAACTTTTAAAAAGCTAATTACACTCCGGAACCCCACCCCAACCCTCCCCGTTTACGGGGAGGGAGAAAGGAGAAAGGGAGAAATCCTAGCTGAGGATGGGTTATATAAATTTTCACAAGAGAGATGCTCCCAATTAAATAGCTAGCAGACAAACCTTATGTAGGTTTTTATGTAATAGGTGAAATTAGTCAAGCGCTTATATTATGTATCTGACCTTATTACCTCGACCTCGCCAATGATTGCTTGGGTTCCTGGGGAATTTCCGACCGCATCGCGGACTTCCAATGCTTGTCCGTTGCTAGGCGAATACCACCCTACCTCAAGACGGTAGCGATTGGCTGGTGTACCGGGTGTAAGTGTAAGTTTATGGACATCCCGTAAGACTGTCCCTGAAGTTACTTTATCTGTAAAAAAATAGCCATCCAGCGGACGTGCATCGGAACGATTTTGTAGGTTTCCTTGCGTGTCACGCAGACTGATGTTAATGGTCATATCAGGGGGCATCGGTGCTAAAAATTTCCAGTAGAATGTCACTACCAGCGCTTCATCGGGCAAGAGTTTAGAAGTATTCAGGTCATAACCGAGCAATTGTACCTGCTTGCCGAAAAATACAGAAAGCGGAACCTGAATGCGTTCTAAATCCTCCGGTAAAGGCACCGGGCCAGGATAGACTCGTGCATAGTCAATATCGTGCAATCGTGCCGCATACAACGGTTGCTGGGGGACAAAGTAAGCGATCGCTTTTGGTTCTGGCAACTGACGCTGGAATTGGTTGTAGTACAATACCACGCGATTCGCTGTTGTCCAAGGTTGAGGATCGGGCAGGATATCTTTTTCTATCGGTAAAGTTTGACCGTAAAAATAGGCGGCAAATGAGGAACTATACCAACTAGCGACTTTGATTTCTTTGGCATTCGGTGACTGATTCAACCATTTAGCGGCTAAGTCGAGACCCTCGCCTTGACCGATCATAAATATCTGTTTGGCAGCACCCGAACCGCCCAGCAGAGGGTTGTAATAGCTTATGTAATAAGGATAGTAGGGAATAAGGACAATAAATTGTAATCCGAAAAGCGCGATCGCTGTCGTTACGCCTCGGTTGATTCCCCGTTTACCAATGTGATGCTTCCCGAAGCGACGCCGCAGTGCCTCCGTGCTGCGTCCGACCCAAACCACTATTTCTAGCCAGCCAACCGCTGATAGCAGTGCTAACACTGGCAAGAAAAGATTAATGTAACGGTCGATCTTGCTGTCGCTGACTGAGAGGATGAGCAGCACGCACAAGGGAACTAAAGCGAGTGCCGTTAGTTCTGGCATTCTCTTTTGGTGACGCCGCAGCTTGGGGATTAGCAATATCGCTAAAAATGCCAGCAACCCCACTTGCAGCACGGGTGAGAGACGATAAGCCAGCACCAGCGGATAAAAAAGTAGTCCTGGCGAATCAGTGATTTGCCCTAAAAAGAAAAGTGAGCCTCTTTCCGACTCTTTCAATAGACCTTTATAAATCTGCGCCACAACATAGGAGGGGGACACCCACATCGCAGGCCAAATCAGAACGATTGTCCCTATAATGCTCAATCCCCACCATCTGAGATTTGCCAACTGCTGCTTCCAACCGCTTGGAGGAAAGCTGGTTCGCCAGTTTCCCAACTCAATCAGCACGATCCAGATCGCGATCGCTGGCAAGATAAATAGAGCCGTCACTTTTGTCGCTGTCGCCAGTCCCATAAATACCCCAGAGGCGACAAGCAAATGGCGACGATAGCGATCGCTCCACAGATACAGTAAAAATAGCAGCAACGCCAAAATACTAAAATCAGCCATGAGCGCGTCAGTCGTGAGGTAGCGCTGATAAGCCAAAAAGAACGGTTCGAGTAGCAGTAGGCTAAGAGAGCATAGCGCGACGGATTGCCCCAACAGTCGCTTCGAGAGGATATAAAAACCCACCATACACGCTGAAGCGATCGCAGCCTGTAGCAAGCGCGGCAGAACGTAGAAGAGGATGGGGAACTGAACTTGGTTTAAACAGGCATTCAGGTCTAGTGGCTGATTCAAACCTAGCAAGCCTGGGAACTGCTGGTGCAACCGGCAATTCAATAACATACTGCTGCCAATCACCCACATATTCGTGACGCCTGGATGATGACGGCGATAGGTGCCAGTTAAATCTCCTTCCAGCAAGTTCTGTATAAAAGTGCTACCGCGAGTCATCCACAATACTTCATCGGAATTGATGGGAACGGTAATTGCAGAGACACGTAGCGCCAGCGACACCAGAAAGATGCCCAGCAAAAGGGGAGAGAATTTTATTTTGATCAATAGAAGTATGTGACTTTAAATGAATAGCCCATTTTCTTACTTTTCGATACTGTTTGTAAATATCGTTTAGCAGATAGACTTGATCTAGCAGTTCTATGTAATTCCAAAACGCAAAATCCCCGACTTCTTCAAAAAAAGTCGAGGATTTAAACTGTGAGGACGCCGCCACTTAAATAGGATTACCCTATTAGGCTTAATTCCCGGTTAAAAAAGTTTATTACCCAGATGTGTACACAAACAATAGAGTCCTTAAGTGGTAACGCTTGAATCTCTTACTCTGTCGTTCCACATTGAAAAATAAAGTTCTTAAGTGAAACCCCTTACTTTTTTGCCCATGCTGGGAGACAAACAATAAAGTTCTTAACTGTCACATAACGCTCTTCTGTCACTCTAGGAGGAGGATAATGGGGTAAAACTGCTAGAAGCCAGAACCCGTCTATGACAGAGCCACGCGCCGCAAAACCGACCGTGAAATTTGTGGA
>NZ_JACJTV010000071.1 GCF_014698845.1 Coleofasciculus sp. FACHB-1120
TGTTTGACAATGAATATGATTTAGCCCTGGCTGTGATGGAGGGCATGGAATCACGAAGTGAACAAGGTGGGTATACGATGGAGCGTTTTAGGTTTAAATCATCCTAGCTACTTAGACATCGACATAAAGTTGATCTACTCCAACCTGCTTACGATTGAATAACTCAATCTTGCTGTAGTTGCGTCGCACCTTATCACAACAGCGCGATCGCACTTGCTGAACCAACGCATCAATGTCAGCTTGACCGTTTCTGCTGGTCTCTCCTTGTTCTAAAACTGGTTGCTGATTATGCTGTTGCCATTCTGGAAAACGAGACTCCCAGAGCCATTTATACCCTTGCTCCCACGGGCTTTGACCTTTGGGCGCTCTCCCTCGTTTCTTCTGCCCATCAATTGGACAACCATTTTCCCCGAAAATTTTGCAGATTGTCGCTAATTCATCTTGGAGTTTCTGAGCACCATCTACTGGTTGATTGTTCCATGCAATAAAACTCACCAGTGTTGAATTTTCTCTATCAGCATTTTCTGGGCTAAAACGTGCCAAGAATGCCGCCAGTGAATCGCCTGTCAGGTTTAGCTGGAGGGCGATCGCCTCTAAAAACTGTCGTTGTGTCGTTTTATCCTGAGAATCCACTCCGTGCCAGTCCTCATCACCGATTTATTTCTATTTGCTTCTCTATTTATTGGCAATTTTTCTTCGATTTGACAACTCCTAATCTCAAAAGTATCGAAACATTCATACTTAGGAGTCGCGAATGAAGCCCTTTAACAAAAAGAAATGGCTTAAATTAGTCGAGTTTGTAGTGGTGGGTGCTGCCACTTGGCTTAATCCCAATGCAGGATTTCTGCTCTTTCTACTCCAACGGTGCTTTCAAATCCTGGCAGCGTTGCAGAAAGATGAGCAGGGTGAAACAGACAGGGGCAAACCGACAAGCCCGCGCTTGCGCGATCGCAAGTAATCATATTGAGGAGGAGTCATAATAGGGCGATCGCTTTTACACTTGATTATTCTCAGTTTGCGATCGCATCAATAACACAACTTTAAGACTCCCAAGATATTGATCCCCATACAGCACGTTGAAACACTAGAGTAAATGACCCAGTGGTGTAAAATCCTAGATCCTAGAGACAGTTAACGGCGGTCAACGGAGTCTAAACACAATGGAATCACATCGGAAGCCAACGGTTGTAATTACGGGTGCCTCCTCAGGGGTTGGTTTGTACGGTGCAAAAGCGCTTGCCAAAAAGGGATGGCACGTAGTGATGGCTTGTCGGGATTTGGAGAAGGGGAAAAAAGCTGCCGAAACAGTGGAAATCCCCCAAGACAGCTATACCCTCATGCAGATCGACCTAGCCTCTTTGGAGAGCGTTCGCCAGTTCGTGAATAACTTCAGAGCTAGCGGCAAGTCCTTGGACGCTTTGGTGTGCAACGCCGCAGTTTATCTACCTTTATTAAAAGAACCTATGCGGAGCGCAGAAGGTTATGAACTGAGCGTGGCGACAAATCACCTCGGTCATTTCCTGCTGTGCAACCTGATGCTGGAGGATTTGAAAAAGTCCTCTTATCCAGATCGCAGACTTGTGATTTTGGGAACTGTGACGGCAAATCCGAAGGAGTTGGGAGGTAAGATTCCGATTCCAGCGCCTCCAGATTTAGGCAATCTCCAAGGCTTTGAAGCAGGTTTCAAAGAACCGATTGCGATGATTAACGGCAAGAAATTTAAACCCGGCAAAGCTTACAAAGATAGCAAACTGTGCAATGTTTTAACCATGCGGGAACTGCATCGACGCTATCACTCTTCCACAGGCATCACCTTTAACTCCTTTTATCCGGGATGCGTTGCAGATACGCCCCTATTCCGCAACCACTATCCTCTGTTTCGGAAAATCTTCCCGCTGTTCCAAAAGAACATCACCGGGGGATACGTGTCTCAGGAGTTGGCAGGGGAAAGGGTTGCAGCGATTGTTGCCGATCCTGAATACAAGGAATCTGGGATGTATTGGAGTTGGGGAAATCGCCAGAAACCCGGTCGTCAGTCTTTTGTGCAAGAGGTTTCTGACGAAGCCAGCGATGATAACAAAGCTCAAAAGCTGTGGGATTTGAGCGCTAAGTTAGTTGGAGTAGGGTAACGAAGACTGTGGGTTAGCGAATTATTAGTCATTGTTCAATATAGCTATCTGGTTTTGATGTTGTCTGCCGAAACATCAAAACCAAAGCTAAACCTTTAATTGCAGCACTGATCGGAGGTAGAATCATTGCCCCGCCTAAAGCAGAAACTGGAATCCACCAACCCGCTCTCGAAATCTGCCGCTTTAGCAACAACCATTGTGCAGTTCCAACAATTGCTTCATTTATTGCACCTATCTTAGATAGCCTAAAAAGCTCATACGAATTACTTAGATCTAATGATATAAAGTCACTAAAGAAATCAGATAGTGCGTTTGTAGATATAGAGTAACTCGCTAGCACACATACTGGTAAAGCTACAGCCCCACCGATAGCAGACGCTGCAATCCACAAACTCGATTTTTTCATTCGCCGCTTCAGCAACAACCATTGGAAGCAACCCAAAATAGCCCATACAACAGTCCAGCCAAAGGGAAATCCGTTGCTGCCAAGACCTCCAGTCAAAAGTGTTACAAAAAAGCCAGCAACAATCCCAAGCAAACTACCTATAGTAGATAAAGCAATCCAGCTCAACCAAAACTTCCATTCCGCACTCTTTAGCATTGCGAAGTTAGAGGAGTTCTTCATAGACCTCTGTGAAAAAAATTAGATTAAGATTTTAGCTGTTTTTCCCGGCTTGGGTGTGTTAAATACATATTTGTTTGCCCAATTGTCAAATTGTTGATGGTCGCAACGAATTGTCACGAACCAGCTAGAAGTCTTGGTTTCAAGCTTTCTATAAAAGTGCTTGAACTCAACAGCAGCTCACTTCACGTCCGGTGGCTATTTTACCCAACACAGGAAATAGCCTCAAAGTGATTCGCTTTGAGGCTATTCTCATCCAAACTGTTAATTGAAGTAGGACGAGCGTGGCTTTTTTTAGCTAGTTACTGACCCGAACCCTCCGGACTATCGGCAGCAGGGTTTTGTTGACTGCTGGATGTGGGATCTGTGGCACTCGATTCGTCTTGAGCTGGAGTGCGATCGCTCTCACTTTCGGACTGTGTGGGAGCAGTTTGCGTAGAAGGTGCTTGTTGAGCCTCAGGCTGCTTTGGCTCAGCATTGGGCACAGTAATGTTGATCTTTTGTGCCGGAGCTTGCTGTTGAGGTGCCGGAGCTTGCTGTTGAGGAACTGGAACCAAAACATCCCTAGTTCTTTCAATGATTGTGGTTTCTTGTTTAGGAGCTTGCTTTGCTTCAGGAGCTGGCTTCGCTTCGGGAGCTGGCTTGGCATCTGGTTGTCTAGGAACCACAATATTTGGGATAACCGGAGCGGGTGCCTCATTCCGTTGGTTTAAAAAGAACAAAGTCCCAGCGGTCAAGCCGACCAGCGAAGTCAGGAGCAAGCCAATTACCAAGCCACTCGCGGCATTATTGTTATCTCGAACAGCTAAATTTTCTTCTTGGTAGCTGCGTTCGGAAACTCGACCGCTAACGTAACCATCCCGGTAGGAGTCAGCGTTAGGCTTAACAACGCCATTATTAACTGTTTCTGTTCGCGTTACGTTGGTATGAGTATGACCGTTAGCGTCATTGTAAGAATCCTGACGAACTTCACGGTTATAAGTTTGGTAATCCTTTGGATTAGTCATAGGTGTTGATAAACTCCAAAAAAATGTAGATAAAATAGAACCTTGAAAGTCTGTCGGCGTGACGCACTTTCTTTCAAAAAAGAATTCTTAGCTTTGTTGTAGTTTGATTCGCTACTTATGCTTGAATTGTTTTCAGAATAACTTTTGCAAAAGCACAAATGGCTCTATCCCAAGAGCGGATTGTTACTTCTATCAAAGGACTGACTGTTTCAATAACTGCTATAAGGTATTAGCGAAAGCTGATAGAGATAGTACAAGCTTAGTAAAGCAAAACTACTTTCAATCAAAGGGCTATCTTTACTAAAACTTTAATTTTTTATAGGCTATCTTTACTAAATATTTATAAATAAAAGCAACTAGCTAAGTAGCTAGGCGGAATTAAACCGAAAACGCTCAAGAGTATATCCTCCTGTTTGACTTCGTGTTTGCATTCCTTTAATCAGGGCCATTGCTAAATCGTACTCATCTTCAAACATCTGCCCGGCGATCTCATGCGCTTTGAGTTGATGCCACGGGTCTTCAATCCGATTCATTTGATCACTA
>NZ_JACJTV010000072.1 GCF_014698845.1 Coleofasciculus sp. FACHB-1120
TTAGTCCGAAAAACCTTATCCTTTTCCAAGTCCTTAGAGAATCACATTGGTGCCATTTGGTATTTTGTGCATGATTATAATGCATCATTACTTGTTTAGCACCACCTTTTTTGGTAGGGACCGATGGTGCATATACTAATATTTGATTCAGAGTGATCGCTTATCCCAAAGCGTCAAAATTCAAAATGGTTTGCTCAAGGTTTTGGGTAAATTTTACCAGTTCTTCGGTAATTCCAAAAAGCTTATCAGCACGGATGAAGATTTCCCAGGCGCGAACACACATGAAACCGATACCAATTACTGCCAGAGGAACAGCAGCGTAACCAAGTAGAGCAGCGATTGGTGGGAAAACCATACAGATACATATCAAGATGCCTGTAATTACACCACCAGCTAATCCAGCTTTTGCTGTTGCAACTGCAACGTTCCGGATTAGCTCGTCTTGCGTAATTTTTCCTTCCGCAAAGGACAAGGAATTTTCTAAAGTTGAGAATACAAGTTCAATCACTGCTGCTACCAAAGCACCTTGAACCGCAGCTCCAATCACTTGCTCTAAACTTGCTTTGAAAGCTGCATCGCCAAGGACTTTACGTGCTGCTGCAAGTTCTTCAGGAGTCATATTAACTCCACCACGAGATCGGTTGATTCTGAAGTTCTCGAAAATGCCGTTAGAAGCTTCTTTTCCTCCACCGTTAACGTGCGCTTTTATATGGCTCCAATCCTTATCGCTGCAAAACTCGCGAATCGCCTCATATCCTTGAGCGCGAATTTGTGCTGGTATGGTTTCATACACTTTGGCAGCTTCTTGAACATTGCGAATGCCTTCGCGTACTCCAGCTCGGTGAAATTTCAGTTGCAAGTTGTGAGGTAAGTTCTCAAATTTAATGTTGTGAGCAACTTTGAATGCCTCTTGTGCAGCAATTGTTGCAGCGCCAGTAACTGCACTAGAAGCTTGTTGAGCTTCAATGATTACATTATTCCCAGCTTCTTGCGTTGTTGAGATCGCCTCTGATACTGCATTTTGGGTATTTAAAACAATCTCTGATGCTGTTTTTTGGAACGTAGAAGCTATAGAAGTGACTGAGTTAGAAACCTCCTGAATTGCACTACTTGCAGCCTCTTGGGTTGTTGAGAGTGCTTCTGATACTGCATTTTGAGTATTTGAAACAATATCCGAGGCTGTTTCTTGAATCGTAGAAGCTACAGCTTCTATTTCCTGAACATGAATTTTAAACATTTGTTCGATAAGTAAAAACTTAAAACAATTAATATATAACCAATACCTTTACAATGAAGCTCAAATGTAAGAGGCGATCACGCCTCTTACATTCCCTGGTATTTCCAGGGAATTTCTCTCTAGCCTTGTAGGATTCAACACGAGTTAGCTCTATTTAAAACTAGTATTTCTGAAGTCGTCAAGGACGGCAACTCAAACTTCATTAAAACTTCTAAAATATTGAATTATGTACGGAAATTACCCGCATAAGTAAAATTTCCGTGAAGCAAAGCTATCCCGGAAGGAATCGCCCGTCTCCTCCTCTGCAAGGATAAGCGCGATCGCTATTTATCTATGTCTGCAATGCTATGTTTGCAATGCATGGAAGCGATCGCTCTTATATAGACTAGGATAGGGCGAACAGACTTAGCACTCCAGACTGATGCCGAAAGGAAAACACAGCCGCTTGCAAGGTAAGCTTTGCGCTGCGATCGCATATCCTGAGAATCTGGCCAAATTAATTTGTCGCCACCTGGTTGACAGTGCTACTTATTTCTCCTGAGTGAAGCGATCGCAACAGTAGGGACAGCATATCCCTTCGTGATAATCAGGCGAAGTTTTATCCACTTCGGAGATAGGATGACCGCAACGAGGGCACATTTCATGAGTTCCTATCTCCAAACCCTCGCGTACAGCAACCCGTTGATCGAAGACAAAGCATTCCCCTTGCCAGAGACTGTCTTCTGGGGGAACTTCCTCTAAATACTTGAGAATGCCGCCTTTGAGGTGATAGACCTCTTGGAACCCTTCAGCCATCATAAATGATGTCGCTTTTTCGCAGCGAATGCCGCCAGTGCAGAATAAAGCAACTTTTTTATGTTTGCTGGGGTCGAGGTTATTGCGAACATAGTCAGGAAACTGCCGGAATGAGCCAGTTTTGGGATTTTGCGCTCGTTTAAAGGTGCCAATCGTCACTTCATAATCGTTGCGGGTGTCAATAATTGTCACCTCTGGATCGGAAATCAGTTCATTCCACGCTTGCGGACTGACATAAGTACCGACGCGATCGCTCGGATCGATTTCTGGCAATCCCAAGGTGACTATTTCTTTCTTCAATCGCACCTTCATCCGGTCAAACGGCGGAGAATCGGCATAAGACTCTTTATGCTCCAAGTCAACTAGACGCGGATCGGAGCGCAAAAATGATAAAACTGAGTCGATGCTGTCACGAGAACCCGCGATTGTCCCGTTAATGCCTTCTGCTGCCAGCAAAATTGTCCCTCTAATACCCTGTGTTTTGCAGTGCGACAATAAGGGGTCTTGCTTCTCGGCAAAATCTGGCAACTTGACAAATTTATAGAAAGCTACAACAACTTGGGTCATTTCCCCACTCAACTGCAACAAGTAAAAATGTTTTACGCTGGTTCATCACCTAACCTAGCAGAGTAAGCTTCTGTGATGATATGCGTCTAAATATTTCTTCCTTTACCCCCTTCCCTAATGAAACCAGATGAGCTAATATAACAAAAGTGTCTGAAGTTCCAGCTTCAAGTCCGGGGGTTTAGCTCAGTTGGTAGAGCGCCTGCTTTGCAAGCAGGATGTCAGCGGTTCGAGTCCGCTAACCTCCATTTATGTTGTCGATTAACACATTATTTGTCGTCGTTAACAGATTAATGTCGCTTAACGTCGTTTTCAACAAATTCGTGTCGTTGAATTAGATTCCGACAATTGTTAATGTATGTTCGCAAATTAAATGTCGCGAACGTACAAATGGGGTAACGATTTTGTAGAAAGTCGAAATTGGATGCCATCGGAAACGTTTACGAAAGGACTCCTGATTTAGTATTCCCAAATTTACCCAGCTATCCGAACACTACGTCTTCATAAAGCGTTTCTAGAGTTCCCTCAAAGTCGATACTGTCGAGGCGAAATGAGGTCTGTTCTGGCGTGTAGGACTGCAATACCCACAGCCCCTGGTCGTTGCGGCGGAAGCACTCAACGCGAGTACGTTTGGTGTTGATTAAGACGTATTCGCGCAGGCTATCAAGTTCTTGATAGTCGGCAAACTTGTCACCTCGGTCGAAGGCTTCAGTGGAGTCAGATAAAACTTCGACCAGTAGAGTGGGAAATCATTTAAAGGTGGAGGTTTCTTGGTCGCGGGGGTCACAAGTGACCATCACGTCGGGGTAGTAGAATCGATTCAGGGATTCGCTCCGGGCTTTCATATCGGAGATGTAGACGCGGCAACCTGAGCCTCGGGCGTGGTTGCGGAGGACGGCAAAGAGGTTGCCAGCGATGGTAACGTGGGGGTCGCTGGCACCTGCCATCGCGTAGATTTGTCCGTCAATGTATTCGTGTTTGACGGGGCTTTGTTCCTCCAGTTGCAGGTATTCATCGGCTGTAAGGTAGGAGTGTTGGGGGGAGGCAATCATAGTGTTATCCTTCTAATAACCGTTGCACTGAAATCACAACATCTGAAAACGCCTTGGGACCAATCTCTCCCATCGTTAGCGTTTCTGCACTAGCGTAGTCGCCATTGACAGGATCACGGAATACAGAGAGTTGTCGATGCTTCAAGTCCACAACCCAATACTCCCGAATTGATGCGGCGGCGTACGCTTTGCGCTTGGTATAGAGGTCTTTGCTGAGGGTAGTGTTAGCGTATTCGATGAGCGGCGTTGCTGAATGGGGGTATGAATCAAGCTGGAACAGGCACATCCCAAAACTTCAGGTAGTGAAGTAACAAGCGAATTGAGTGTCTCAGCATTTCCTCGCTCTTGG
>NZ_JACJTV010000073.1 GCF_014698845.1 Coleofasciculus sp. FACHB-1120
AATTCCATCATTTAATAGTTTTAGATTCAGGTAGACATAATCTTCTATGTCGTGACAGCTTTCTACTGTCACATAGGGCAAGTTGAGCAGTCTATCTAAATGAAAGTTCACGCTTACTGTTTAAGAATTTAGTTATGCCGTATACATTTTAACCCAATAACCCTGGAGAACCTTATCTATTAACAGTTACTTGCTGAAGATAAGGTTGTGGATCTTGTGCCACCCAGCCTAAATTCGAGTTGTAGCGCAACTCAAAATGCAGGTGGGGTTTGTCTACGTCAGGGAGTCCTGTGGTACCAACCGTTCCCAGGACATCTCCCTGGTTAACTTGTTCACCAAGACTGACATCGATTGTTGCAAGGTGAGCATAACGAGTTTGGCGTCCTCCCGGATGATTAATGACGACTAAATTGCCAGAATCTCCGCGATCGCCAATAAAGGCTACAGTTCCCTTATCCACTGCTAGCACGGGTGTTCCGACTTCTGCCAACAAATCGATACCGCTGTGAAAAGCAACTTGATTGCTACGAGGATTTAGCTGCCAACCATAACTCAGTGCGATCGCAGTCGTTGCGGGTAAGGGATACTGGGCTAGTTTCTGGTTGTTACGTCCAGACAGACTTGCAGGCGACCAATTTACCCCAGGAATGAATACAACTCTCGGATTTTTCTGGCAACCGTTTACCTCATAGAGTACATCGGCACGAATTCGGTAGGTTTTGGCTACCTCTTGCCACGTTTTCCCAGCAGGAACTTGGACGCGAATGCCATTGTAAGGAGGAATCAAAATTTTTGTCCCTACGGGTGCTTTGCCTTGCCGCAAAGACGGATTCAGGCTCATGAGGGTAGCAGAGATGAGATTGTATTGACTGGCAATGCTCTGTAGTGTCTCGCCAGGAGCAATCTTATGGTTAATGATGCGATCTAAAGCTGGCGTTGGGCAAAGTTGCTCCGTCCTTCTGGGTGTTCCCTCCGTTGATGAGGGAGGTACCGCGGGAGGTGCAGCGAAAATCTCATCAGCGGTAGCCAATTTTGTTGACGCTGCTAAAACAAGCAAAAAAACCATTCCCCGTAAGGCAGGCAAGATGCCTGCGCTACAGATTGGGAACGAGAGAAACAGGAAAGAAAGACCGAATTTCTGCTTCTTGTCTCTCATCTGCTTGTTCATAAAACTCGCAAAATGCTGGGAATACTGTCTATCGTATCTAACGTGCGAATTTCATCTAGGGCTTGTCGAAAGTTGCCTTCCCGAACATCGTGAGTCACGACGACAATTTCGGCAAGTTCGCCGTGGATGCCGGTTTGCACCACAGATTCAAGACTCACCTGATGGTTGCCGAAACTGGTGCCCAACTTACCAATAACGCCCGGACGATCCCGTGTCAAGAAACGAGCGTAAAACCGCGTGACTAGCTCCTCCATCGGGGCGATCGCGCAGTAATCTTGATGGGAACAGCTTAACAGGGGATGCAGTTTGGCAGCATCTCCACCACTTTTCAAAATGCCAGCAATATTTAAAATATCCGAGACAACGGCGCTGGCAGTGGGGCCGGAACCCGCCCCACGTCCGTAAAACATCACCTGCCCAATCGGTTCCCCTTCTACGAGAATTGCGTTATAGACACCGCTAATACTGGCAAGCGGGTGAGTTTTGGGTACGAGAGTCGGATGAACTCTGACTTGTAGAGACGCACCATTTCTCGTTTCTCTGCCTGGAGTTTCTTTCTCCGGTGCCGGTAAATCTTGTTTAGCGATCGCTAATAATTTGATCGTAAAGCCGAGTTTTTCCGCATAGGCAATATCGGCGGCGCTGACCTTAGAAATCCCTTCACAATAGATTTCTGGCAGCTTGATGCGTCCCCCAAACGCTAAGGACGCCAAAATCGCCATCTTATCAGCAGCATCTAAACCATCGACATCAGCCGTCGGATCGGCTTCTGCATAACCCAACTGCTGGGCATCTGCCAGAATCTCGCTAAATTCACCCCCCTCGGTTTGCATCCGACTGAGGATGTAATTCGTGGTGCCATTGACAATGCCAGTCACCGAATGAATCCGGTTAACACTCAGCGCCTGCTTCAGAGGTTGAATCACCGGGATGCCGCCCCCAACGGCTGCCTCTAGCATCACATAGACGCCTGCTTGATTCGCCGCTGTGAAAATTTCATCGCCGTAGCGAGAAATAACCGCCTTATTTGCCGTGACAACGTGCTTACCATTGGCGATCGCTTTGAGGATGAGCGACCGCGCGGGTTCTAAGCCTCCCATCACCTCCACCACAATGTCTACATGGGGATCGGTGACAATCGATTCCAAATCGGTCGTCAGCAAGTTTTCTGGCATTTCCACGAATCGAGGCTTCTCTAGCGATCGCACTCCTACCCGATAAACTTCTATTTCTTGCAGCAGCGGATGACGCCCTTGCGGATCTAGCAAAATTTGTGCCGTACCCGTGCCGACTGTCCCCAGTCCTAATAATCCGATTTTAAAAGCCACAACCGTTATCCTGAATTTTAACTCTACAGCGCTTGTAATTTACTTGTAATTTAGCTTTTCGGCTCTGCCTCCATCGCGTTGGCAATGCTAACACAGGGGATGCTATCAACACCCCTCCCATCACCGCCCCGAACAGTGAGCCAAAAACTGAGCAAAAGAGTGAACCGAATTGCTGATCCACCTGAGACATTCTAGAGGTGATGGCACCCATTACAGTTGTTGAGTTGCGATCGCTTATGCTCAAACAAATTGCTCTTGCTGGTTTTGCGAGTTTCACTGTTGTTGCCTTCCCAATCGTCAGCAAGGCTTTAACCGTTCAGGAAGTTCCCAATCCCCGGCAAATGAATGGTGGCTGGGTGACAGACATGGCAGATATGCTCAGTCCGGCGACGGAAGCACAACTCAACCAGATCATCTCAGATTTAGAGGCAAAAAATAGCACTGAAATCGCGGTAGTGACGGTGCCAGAGACTGCACCTTCTGCTACTCCTAAAGCGTTCGCTACGTCGCTATTTAATTACTGGGGTATTGGCAAGAAAGGTCGGGACAACGGGGTGCTGTTACTGATTTCCCAGCGGGAACGCCGCGTAGAAATCGAAACAGGTTACAGTATCGAGTCGATTCTCCCCGATGCGCGTGTTAGCAAAATTATCCAACAAGAGATCGCGCCGCGATTTAAGTAGGGTGACTTTAACGGTGGCACCCTGGCGGGAACGCAAGCACTGATTGTAGAGTTGAGAGCGGGTGAACTACCAACCAATGCTGGCACAAATCTACAAAATCCCAACATGGGGATTCCTTGGGAAGTATTTGCGATCGGCGGAGTCGCGGTAGTTGCGATCGCCATCTGTGGCGGTGTTCTCGTCTTGATGATTCGGAGTTTAGTGAATTGGTTAAATCGTCTTGTATTCATTGAACCAGAAGGGCGATCGCGTAGTTATCCCTCTTCTGTCACTTTCTGAGGGAAGCAAGTAGTAAATAAGTTAAATTATCTAGAAGCCAAACCGGGTTTAAATTAATTCATTGCAGCAATTAAATGATTAGATCCCAGCAATAACTTAGAATTGGGTAAAATATCTAGCCAGGGATAAATCAACTAAAATAATAAAAGTAGTTGGATAATTAGACCTAGATTATTTAAAGTATTCTTCCATCGGCATTGATGATTCCATTGTTGATGATTAGAAAGATTAATATTCCGACTTTCTTGTACCTCAGTCTCAATTTGATGAGATTGTTTTAATCTTAAAAATGCTGGAGAATTTAAGAGGATGTTTGAAAAGTGGGGGCTATTGTAAGAAAGCTCACAAGGCGTATGCTGAAATTTGTAGACATCAGCACCTTGTGAGTCAATGACTAAAGCATATCCTAATGATTTAACGTGGGAACAATGGG
>NZ_JACJTV010000074.1 GCF_014698845.1 Coleofasciculus sp. FACHB-1120
GTCACGAGTGCGTTGCGGCACTGTTTGGGCAACTCGCAACTCGCTCAACATCGAGTCCTCTGCTTCGCTTAAGATAATCCGAATCGGAGCTGGCATAAATAATGGAAAACTCCGTTTAGAGAACCTATCCCATCTTATATTTAATTAGTCCCAGCTACTTAGATGAGCTTGAAGCCATTGTTGATCATAGATGTACAGCCAAGAATAGATGCGCTGAAACATCCGCTCTAGCGTAGTCCGTCCTATATGAGGATTTTCTTTAACTGCTTCTAGCCATGCCATTCGGTAGCTTTCTAACTTGCTTGGTTGAGTTACCTGACCGTTTTGAGTATCACGCAATAACTCTCCATTGATTTTCGCTACTCTAGCGGTTGGTCCTGGTCGAGGAAAAGAAAGCCCTAGCCGGAGTGCTTGCCGTTTAACAGTTTGGTAATCAACCCTTAACTGCTTAGCAATTTCCTCGATACTAACTGTTGGATTCGCCCAAAAATTCTTTAAAATCTTTTCCCATAGTTGTCCGTAAGACTTCACTTTGCCAATCCGAAATCGGTCTTCTGGTAAAGAATCAAGACTCAGCCGGGAGTAAGTAAAACCACAGGTACAGCTAAAAGTACCTGTAATTCGACTGCGTTGCTTGTCGTAAGTAACTTGACATTCCTTTATCGATAGCTGTTGGAACTGTTGACAAACTGGATTGAGGCAGGGCCAGGGTTTCGATCCAAAGGGCTTGAAAGCGTCAGGAGGAGAGTCAGGAAGTTGGAAAAATTCCTCGGCTGTATATCCCAGCAACTGGATTAGCAGTAAATGGTAAAGAGGATGTCGTGCCTGTCTAGGTGAGCGCACCAGACGAAATAACCAATTATTTTTGTCTTGCTCGTTGGGGACGCACTGTAACCGTTCTAATAAATCATAGGAGTAATAACTTTTAAATGCCTCCAGCAAGGCACTAACACGAACTTTTCCCCCTCGACTTGCTAGGTTACGCTCAGTTAGTAACCAGAGGTAGCGATCGCGATGGATTCAAGACCTGGAAATAATTCGCGCTGCTTCAAGAGCCAAGCCGTATCCTGGGCAATCCTCAAAAGAACGTTGTGGCAGGGGTCAGATGGATTTAGTAGGCGTGAGGATGTTTTCTCTATCGCTTGGTTGGCAGAGATTAGCTCGTAACGACTTCTTTTAGCCTGTGCCCGTACCTTGCTGTTTTCTAAAAAGACGTGATGGATTGGGCAAACTTCTACACCAGGTACTTGGTGGAGGCGATGCCAGTAGCGACCACCGTCAAATTGCTTCTGATCTTCCTCGGTACATAGAGGACAGAACCGTAACCATTTTGGTAAACAAATGCAGCTACCTGTAATCCCAGAGCGCATCTGAGCCAGAAGTCCGTTGTTACCTTCCATATCTTGCCGCAAACAACTGACTCGATCTGATGGGAGGAATGGGCTGTAAAAGGGTAATAATGTATGGTTATCAATTAGCTGCTTAACTGCGTAACCATGCCCTCTTGGTAAGGCGGCTATTAAAATATTCAGGCGAGAAGGCAAGTCAACTATAGCAGAGGCTGTTGCACTTCCAAACAAGTCTTGAACCACTGACTTATTAGTTGGATACTGGACTTGGTCAGCGTATCGGGCACAGATGCTGTAAAACAGTTCGTCAGGATAAGGTTCGGGGAAGAAAACAATCATCCTCACACTTCATGTAAAGTTCTAGAATCATTGATTGATGATTTTTCCGCATCACTAACAGCATCTATTGAAGCTAAAGATTCTAGAGCTGCATCAATTGCTTCTTTGACCTGTTGTGTTGCTATAGGCCGTGCTCGTGAATGTACCTTAGCTCGGCGCAGCAACTGCCACTGCGTTGGACATATATTCTCTTCCAGGAAGCCTTTTGCTGCCCGCTCAATTTTACGAACAGCAAATTCTTCGTGTGTTTCAACCATTTCAGCTAAAACTTTTGCCGTTAACGGAAGCCTATCAAGCTGAGTATGCAATTGGTGGTATTTACCTATGTCTCTACCAATCTGTGCCACTGTTACCCGTACAAGGGATGGAAGATTGCTTCTAATATGTACTGCCGCAGCCTTTACTTTTGCCGCCAGTTCAATGTCACGCTTTTCCCAATCCACTTCTGATGACGGCGACTTTTTTCCTTTATTACTTATAGGAGGCGGCAGATGAGTTTCTAACCAATCAGGATAATTCGCTTGAAGCCAATCATAAGTACCTAAGCATATTTCCTTGAGTCTTGAGCGTGATACTAAAGGATACTGCTGTCTGATTTCTAGAAATTTCTTTTGATGATTCTCCAAAAGATTGAGTTTTTTCGTCTCAGGATTTGAATTTGAACAATAATAAAGAAGATTAGAAGTTAATTGGGTCGATTTTTCAGAACCAACTCTCGGAAATGTTAGTTTCAGCAAAGCTGCTTGACGTTTAATCGTCATCTCGCCAACTCCAAGCCGTCTTGCTATTTGGTTGAGACTAATTGCCTCATCATCCCATAACCTTATCAAACTCAACTCCCAAAGTGTCCCATAAATTTTCTTATGTTTTGACTTCCGAAATTGATCTTCAGCACTAGCATCTGGACCTTTTCGAGAGTATGTGAAACCGCAGATACACTCGAATGTACCAACAGGGTAACTGCGTCTTTTGTAATAGGTTGTGAGGTGACATTCCTTAATCACTGACTGTTTGAAGTTTTGACAAACCGGATTGAGACAGGGCCAAGGTCCATCCCCAAAAGGTTTCAATTTAGCAGAAAGTTTCAAAACCTCTTCGGCCGTATATCCTAGAAAATTGATTGCTAGTAAATGACGAATAGGATGCCTTATCCTGCTGTTTTTCTTAAATAAAGCGGTAAGCCAATGATTCTTTGTCAGTTCGTTAATCTCACATTGAAGCAGTTTTAAAATTGTAGGAGAGTAGTGGCGCTTAAAGGCTTCTAGCAGTTCATCTTGGAAAATCCTACCTTTGAATGTAGAAAGACCACGCTCATACAAATTTTTGACATAAAAACTATGTAAATTATCACCACTTAAAAATAAGTTTTGCTGCTTCAAAAGCCAATCAGCATCACGAGAAATTTTGAGAAGATTTTCATGGTCTCTATCTGATAGATTCAATGAATATGGTTTAATTTCACTTATTGATTGTTCAGCAGAAATAAAGCTGTGTCTATTGTTATTGTTTCGTGCTAACACTCCGCTGTTCATTACTGCAACTTGATGTGTTGGACAAAGCTCGACACCTGACCCTTGATGTAAGCGATGCCAGTAGCATTCACCAAATTGTTTCTTATCTTCTTGGACGCATAGAGGACAGAACCGTAAATAAGTAAACCTCTGTATATGACCTACAAAGAGTCCCAAGTGTAGATCACTACGTTGTGGGTTACTTCCTCTCATCCTCTCCCGAATAAAGCTTATTAGCTCTCGCGGAAAGAAGGGACTGTAAAAACCCATATTCCGCAGGTTTTGGCATGGAGTTATTGTATTTTTGATGCATGAGTGCATCTGAGATTAGAGTACAAGATATTGACCACAGTGGGATTGTGGCAGGGGTCA
>NZ_JACJTV010000075.1 GCF_014698845.1 Coleofasciculus sp. FACHB-1120
GTCACGAGTGCGTTGCGGCACTGTTTGGGCAACTCGCAACTCGCTCAACATCGAGTCCTCTGCTTCGCTTAAGATAATCCGAATCGGAGCTGGCATAAATAATGGAACACTCCGTTTAGAGAACCTATCCCATCTTATATTTAATTAGTCCCAGCTACTTACCTGCTGAATCATCAAGGTGTTGATGTAGACCAAACAAATTTGCAACAAATGCAACGCCAGGACTGATAGCTCCTGCTCATCCAGCCGATTGGTGGCAATCTCGCTGTTTTTGCCGTAGAAGATGAACCCGTTTGCCCCATTCCACTGTTCTACTACATTCAAACCCTCATGAACTTCCCGACGTAGTTCCTCAGAATGCAAATAGCGGCACAAAAAAATTGTCCGAATCGCTTTCCCCAGGTCTATCAATGCCAGATGGGTTGGATGAAGGGGAGAAGTCGCTCGGTTAAATCGACGTAGGATCGCTTCTGCTTCTGCGGTTCCCAGTCTGAGGGCTGTGGCATACTTCACCATCTGGTCATATTGCTGTCGAATCCGGTTCCAGTCAATTTCCTTGTTCGCCAAGACGGACTGCAAATTGGAATAGTTCTGGCGCTGTCCAGCTTGAGGTAAGGATAGCCGTTGTGCGCCAATGCGGCGAATCCGGGGCATCAGTTCAAACCCCAGCAGACGACAAAAGGCAAATGCCACTTCACTCTGTCCGTGGGTGTCTACAAAGTTCTTCTGCACAGGCATATCAGTGCAATGCCGTAGCAGCCCTTCAATCATGGCAGCTGCTTCTGAGGACGAGCAAGTCTTGAGTTGCGAATAAATGCAGGCAGACTTCTTCTCGACATGCCAATAGATCATGACCCCGCGTCCGCCGTAGCGAATATGCCACTCGGTCATGAGATTCTGCTCCCAGGAACCAAACTTTTTGGCATCTGAAGCACAGGTGGTTGTCCCCTCTCCCCAAATCGCTTCTCTACGGCTGGCAAAGATGGCATTGACGACCTGAGCAATCGCACGACGCAGATCCTCTTTATTGACGAAATGCTTTTTGATGTAACGCAGATCGTCGTAACTGTCGTGCTTCATGCCGCCACAAATCCATTTGAGTCCGGTATTGGTGCCTAGGGCATAAAGGCATAGCAGCAACCGTCGCTGAATGGTTTGGGGGTCGAACATTTCTCGTGAGGCAGTGGTTTTGAATTGCTGCGTGAAGTGGACTCGCAGGTCTGCTTCCTTGAGCACGTCGAGCAAACTGGTCATAGTCCAACGCCCGTTGATTTCTCCTTTCAAGTAGCGCAAGTTATAAGGTTCTGCCTGCCTCTCTAAGGGAGTCACTGAATCCAGTTATTTCCCTGACGTTTGATGAGCCGCACCAATGGATTTTGGGGTAGCCCTTGGTCGAGCAGTGTCAACGCTTGAGTCATTTCCGCTTGCAGTTGGGTGATGAAGGCTTCAGCATCAAGGGGTTGCTTGAGTGCCTGATAGTACACCTCTCGATTTTGGTCAAAGTCCTGCGGCAAATCAGATTCTGGATTACCATACCGCTTCGCCCCAACCACCCAAATCTCCTTTGAGCGCAGTATTATCTCGTAATGCTTGCAATACACAGATTTCGTAGTTGACGCGATTGATACGCTCTTTGCCTTCACTATCAGTTTCTACGATTAGGTCGCGCCAACCACTTTTGAGGACTCCTTTGACGTAAAGTTGTTCTTCACTGGCATAGTAACGCTGATTGCTATCTTGATATTTTTTCAGGAGTTCCAGAGCTTGAACAACGGGACGGTGAACTTCATTGTTGGAACGGAACTCTAACGTTTTTAGAATTTTGGGTACCATGCGTCGGTAATGATGCAGGTAGGAGGATCGCATTACCGTGTACACCTTCTGGTCATAGGTTGTACTGGCATGATATTCCTGAATGACTGCTTTTAGGATTGTGGGAGTGGCGACCGGATAAACAACCTCTTTGACGCTCTCGTCTGGATGCTCCAGTGTGGCAGTAGCGATCTGATAGAGCAAATGCGGTTTGTTATCGACCCGCTTGAAGTCATTGAGCAACTGTTTGTCTACACGCCGTTCTGCATTAATGCCAATGCGATGCACGATCTGCACTAACAATTCCACCAGGTTGTCGCTAATCTCCTGGCTGCGTTGCCAACAGAAGGCAGCAATCAGGGTATAGCGAATCGCCTTTGAGTGTCGTCTGAGGTCACGGGGAGTTTCGGCCGCAGCACGACGGCGGTAATGCCCAACCACTTTAGGTGGGATCGTGTCAAACAAATTCACAGGCATGCCTAACTGGCGAATGTGGTTCAGCTTGTCAATCTCTTTGAACAAACTTTCTAGCCCGACCCGGGACGGGTCGCTCTTGAGAAAACTGAACACGGACTGTTTGAACTGGATCGCCTCATCCTCAGGCTCACTCACTTCTGTCTTCAGCAGGTCATCCATCTTGCTTCGGGTGTCAACCGACAGTTGTTGCATCAGACGCTCGCAAAAGCTGGCTTCGGTTGTACGAATCGCAGAACTAATCAACCGCTTTACCTGTTTGGGACTGGGAAGCTCCAGTTTCAGCTCTCGAAAACGTTGGTACACAATGGCTTCAAGGTGTGATTCTTGTCGATCATATATCAGAACCTGTTTGTTGAGACAACCAATCTTTCATGGCTTCAGCATCTTTCAAGGTGGACTCTTGGAATCCGAAGAATTCTCGAATTTCAATGCGATGACGAGCGCCGCTGCGTCCTTGATGGCTGTAGTCTTGTAGCAGTCTGGGCGAGAGGTCGAGTTGGGCTGCCAGGTAGGAAATGACCGCTTTCGGAATCTCTTGACGACTGCGAGGAAAGCGAGCTTCATGCTGGAAGAACTTGAGCCACACGGCATACCCCAGTTGGTTTGCCCCCACTTTTGTTTCCAGTAATGCCACTTCATCCAACAGTAGCGTGAATTGTTCAACTAACTCTTCAGGTGTCCACTGCCGCTTCATACTCGTTTCCCCTCACACAATTGATTCAGGCAATAGTAGACCTCTTGCGGAATTGAGTAAAATCAGCTAAACAAAGTTTCATGAATTGATAGTTATAGTTCCTAAATTGATGCGTTACAAAAAAGCACTTGCATTGTCTAAATCTGACTTTAAAAGAATGTACGGGGTGAAACCGGAAACATTTTGGATGATGGTGAAAGTAGTACGAGATGGGAAAGAGGGCAGCCGTGGCAGCCATGCATCTATCCCAATTCCCGACCAAATCTTGTTAACAAGAGCAGTATTGGCGCGAGTACAGAACTTACTTTCATATTGCTCAAGATTGGGGCAGGCACGAATCAACAGCACAACGGACAGTCAAACGAATTGAAAATTTATTAATAAAATCTGGAAAGTTTCGCCTGCCGAGTCGGCGACATCTGGGGAAAGAGTCCGAAG
>NZ_JACJTV010000076.1 GCF_014698845.1 Coleofasciculus sp. FACHB-1120
CCACAAATCAGCGAGACAGTCATCTATGCGGCAATGACTCGCTTGATGCTACGACGCTTAACTCACCAAATGCAAACTGCTTAAGATTTGCTTTATAAACAATCTCTTACATCCGCTCTAGCACGGAAATGCCAAGCAAGGATAATCCTAGCTTCAGAGTTCGCGCAGTAAAATCGCACAAAACTAATCGAGATGTCCGCACTGGTTCTTCTGCTTTAAGCACCTGGCACTGGTCATAGAACTGATTAAACTTCTGGCTCAATTCAAATAGATATTGACAAAGGCGATTGGGAAGCAAATCTTGCTCAACGTCACTGAGAACTTCGCTCAGTTGTAGTAAATGCTTCGCTAACACTAATTCTGTTTCTTCCTGCAACAGAATTTTGGCATTCATTCCCAACTGCCCAAAGTCAATATCACCTTTACGGCTAATTCCCTGAATCCGGACATAGGCATAGAGTAAGTAAGTTGCTGTGTTGCCCTCGCGAGCTACCATCTTCTTAGAGTTGAAGATATAGTTGCTGTTCCGGTTTTGGCTCAAGTCGGCATACTTGACACAACTAATGCCAACTACCTCAGCAACGTGGGCAATGAATTCTTCTGTTTCCTCGCGCCCTTCTTCTTTGAGCCTTGCTTCCAAGTCTTCACGGGCAGATGTGATCGCTTCATCCAGCAAATCTCGTAACCGCACCGTTTCTCCGGAGCGAGTTTTCAGTTTCTTTCCATCGTCCCTCTGCACCAAACCAAAGGGGACGTGTACCAACTCTAAATTATCTGGAATCCAGCCAGCCCGTCGCGCTACCTGAAACACCTGAGTAAAGTGATTTGCCTGCCCAGCATCTGTAACGTAGATAATCCGATCGGCTCGATCTTGTTCAATCCGATAGCGTAGTGCTGCTAAGTCAGTAGTGGCGTAGTTGTAACCTCCACCAGACTTTTGCACAATCATGGGCAAAGGTTCACCCTCTTTATTGGTAAACCCTTCCAGAAACACGCATTTAGCCCCATTGTCTTCCACTAGCAACCCTGACTGGGCGAGGTCTTCCACTACTCCCGCTAATAACGGGTTATAGAAAGATTCCCCTCGTTCTGTCAGATGCACATCAAGCCGATCGTAGATAATCTGAAACTCGCGCCGGGACTGTTCGCACAGCAGCTGCCATGCCCGCCGAGACTCTTCGTCACCCGCTTGCAACTTGACAACTTCTTGTCGGACCGTTTCTTGAAACTTCTCATCCTCATCAAACCGCTGTTTTGCTTTGCGGTAAAAAGCAACTAAATCGCCCAAATCTATAGCATTAGCAGTCGTCAAAGCTTCTGGACAAACTTCTCTCAAGTAGGCGATTAGCATTCCAAACTGGGTTCCCCAGTCGCCCACATGGTTTAAGCGCAAGACATCGTGACTCCGAAATTCTAAAGTTCGGGCAATGCAATCTCCAATGATCGTTGAACGCAAGTGCCCAACGTGCATCTCTTTAGCAATATTAGGACTAGAAAAATCTACGACTACCCGCTGAGCATTTTTTGCCTTGCTGACACCCAACCGGGAATCTGCCTGAATAGCACCTAGTTGTGCTTCCAAATATTCTGGTTTCAGGGTGAAATTGATAAAACCAGGACCAGCAATTTCTGGCGGTTGACAGAAATCGGTTACATCTATATACTCAATGATTTTTTGGGCTATCGCTCGTGGCGGCTGACCCAACTTTTTAGTTAAGGACATTGCCACATTAGACTGATAATCACCAAACTTGGGATTGCTAGCAAGCACTAGCATTGGGTCTACCCCAGCATAGTCACTGCCAAAAGCGGCAACTAAAGCCTGCTCAAATCTATTTTTAAGTTGTTCAAGAGTAGAGTTCATTGGGTTTTGCCGAAACCTCAGGCAGCGTACTTCTCTCCTCCATCGTACTAACGTCTATGTTCATACTCAAATCGAGCCATGTTGAGCGAGTAATCGGGGCGCTACTGGAGATGTAATCTACGCCAGTTTCAGCCACGGCACGAATAGTTTCTAGAGTAATGTTGCCTGATGCTTCAATTTTGATCTGGTCATTGCTGTGGCGAATTATCTGCACTGCCTGCCGCATCATCTCTAGCGACATATTATCAAGCATGATGATATCAGCACCGTGCTGTAAAGCTTGTTGCACTTGAGCGAGGGTTTCGGTTTCTACTTCTATAGTCAAGGGATAGGGCATTTGGGAGCGGATGCGAGCGATCGCCTCTGGAATCCCCCCAGCCACAGCAATGTGATTATCCTTAATCATCACAGCATCATCTAAGCCCATCCGGTGGTTCATCGCTCCCCCCACCTGCGTCGCGTACTTCTCTAAAATTCGCAGCCCCGGAGTCGTTTTGCGAGTATCCACCAGTTGAGCTGGCAAATCCGAAATTTGCTCAACATACTGGCGGGTGAGTGTCGCAATTCCACTCAAACGCATTGCTAGGTTCAAGGCAACTCGTTCTCCCAGCAGCAGAGCCTCGAGAGAGCCATCAACGCGAGCAACCAACTGCCCCCGCTGGCACTCTTCCCCCTCCCCCACAACAGCAACAAAACCGACGTTATCGCTCAAAAGCTGGAATATCCGGGTCGCCATCGGCAATCCAGCAATGACTCCTGCCTCCTTAGCAGTCCACTGTGCTTGCCCCACAAGGACTGCACCGCTTAACAAGCCTTGAGTCGTGCGATCGCCCCGCCCAACATCCTCTAGTAACCAGTTGCGTAACAGTGGGTCTAAAACAATTAAGGGGGGTAGAACAGCCTTGGGACTCACCACTTCTGTTTTTTCCTTATCTTTAATCTTTGTAGAACCTTCCCAAAATAACTTAGCCCAAATCGCTCTGTGGCAGGGGCTTTCGAGCCGCACAAAACTTTTTTCCCAAAACAGTTGACAGAAAGGGTTCGGGGTTGCTACATTAATAAAGCGGTCGGAAGAGCAAGCGAAAGTGAAGCGACACCGAAGCGCACCGAACCTAGAAAAGA
>NZ_JACJTV010000077.1 GCF_014698845.1 Coleofasciculus sp. FACHB-1120
TGTTTGACAATGAATATGATTTAGCCCTGGCTGTGATGGAGGGCATGGAATCACGAAGTGAACAAGGTGGGTATACGATGGAGCGTTTTAGGTTTAAATCATCCTAGCTACTTATGGCTAAATCATAAGCCTGATGTAAGGGTCCGTTATCTAGCTGAACCACATGAAAGTCTTCCGGGAACTTTTCTGCAAATAGCTCTAAATATTTTTCAAAGCAAATGCTATCTAGATGACAAAATTCATCAAAGAAACTCTCTCCTGTCATTGGCTCTATCAATCCATACAGCCAGAAGTCGTCAAAGCACCATTGTTCTATTCCAACTGGCTGTACTCCTTTAAGAGTCAGTTTTCTAGCCCACAGTGTTATCAGCCCCATTCTCGACTCGTCCCCGCACCAATATCGAATTTTTCGATATTTTTTTACGGTCTCCTCCAGGGGCTTCAGCATTTCTTCTAGTATGAGAGCTATTTTTTTTTAAACTCTTCTACTACTCCTTCTTTTTGTTTGGTGTGAACGGGTCTTGGCACCTTTAACTTCGCCTTCAGTCGATATCGCACCAACTTGTGTGCCACTGTGTACCCTACGTCTAGGTCACACATCGCTTTGAGCCATAATTGGATCTCTTTATAACTTGAGAACCCTTGTGGGTCTTTTAGTTCTTCTCGTAGTTTGGCTTCTACTGGCGGCGGAATCTTTCTGGTTCTTCCGGGACTGGTTTGAATGTTTAATAGTTGTACTAATCCCCCGGCTCGATATTCGCTCAACCATCGCGATATTGTTGTTCTATGCCGTCCTACCAATGTCGCTAGATGCTCGACCGATTCGGCTTGCTTGGTTTTAAGCCAGTAAAGTACCTGTACCCTTTGTTGCATTTTTGCTGTCTTCTGCTGAGTCAACAGCTCTCGCAGTGTTTCCACAGATTCTGATATCTCTATCTTCAGCACTCCCGACATAACTATTCTTGTTCAACAACGGCTTCTGAACTATATGTAGCATTATTTTTGCTAATTAATATTAGTGCTATCTTCGGGTGTTCCAACAAACTGGGCAACACACTGGGCAACAAAGAGCCATTTGATATAAAAAAGTTTAAACTTTGTCTTGCCGATGGATGACGTGACGCTGGTTGCATCAAGGTATGCTGGGCGCTAATGAGATCAATACAACGATGAGATCAATACAACGATGAGATCAATGCAACGATTCGAGGCTACCGCTGACAGCGCTATTGATGGGACTGGACAATTTGGGCACAACTTTTGACATCCATGCCAAACCTACCCTCAATGGAAATTCTGGCTTTGGCTCGTGCCCTGTTATAACATTGTCACCAACGTTGAAGTCCGTAAAAGCTGGCGATCGCCCTGTATAAATCCTTTAGTGGGAGAGATATGAGTTCTTATTAGTCAAGACCTCTCACTCTCAGGAGTATACAAGCAAACATGAGAATTATTAAACAAACTTCCGATCAGCTGATTTTACAAAATCGAGACGCAAGCTCATACAGTTTTATTGCCCTAATTATATTAGTTGCAGGTTTAGGTCTCTTGTTTAGCGGCTTATCATCTCCTGTTAAAGACCGCTTAATTTGCAATCGTACTGAGTCGAATAAAATTAACTGTAATGTCACTAAATTTTATTTAAATGGAAGCAGCATCAACGAAGAAATTAATGAGTTGAAAGGCGCGACGATAAAAGAACATTATTCAGGCAAAAAAGTAAATTACGAGGTGGTACTGCAAAGCAATGTTAGTGAAGTGTCTTTAGTGATTAACGCTGATAGCGGGAGCGAGAAGCTAGCTACAACAGTTAACGATTTTGTAGCGCTTTCTCAACAGCCAACTCTAGAAATACAGGCAACGGCTTGGGGGAATCTTTTTTATTCGGTCTTTGCGGGGTTACTTGCGGCTGGGGTATGTTCAGGAGTTATCTTGGCAGGCTCTATAAAAACTTGCACATTTGATAAGAGCCTTAATCAAGTAGTTTTCCAAGAAAAAAGCTTCATAAAAAAAGAAGAGTTAAGTTTTTCTCTCAATCAAATTTTAGGTTTTAAAGTAGAACGGATTGATAAATTATACGAAATTATCTTAGTGTTCAAAACTGGGGTATATTTAAGTTTAGTTACAGGCCATGTGACCCAAGGCTCTGCTGATAAAATAGCTGGAAAAATCGAAAACTTTCTAGGTATTAAAAAGGCGTAAATATAGCTATCGCCATACAAGTTAGGACACAGCTTGCTGTAGGACAACCTCGATTGCTTCGCGCAAACTTGTCGTATTGCGTCGTTGCTTGCGAATTCGACTTTTCAA
>NZ_JACJTV010000078.1 GCF_014698845.1 Coleofasciculus sp. FACHB-1120
CTATAAAATGATGTAATGATTGAGCTGAGTTTATACTTACAGCTTTCGCTATCTCTGGTAATGATTTTCTTTTGATTGGTGACATTATCCCTAAATGTAAATATTTGAAGCATTCATAATTTCTTACTTCCTTAAACAGGTCTTTATACTCTGCACAATATTCATCTATGAGCGTCACTGTTCGGTGAGCATCTCTTGGCAAATGCTTGAGGATTTGTAATTTTACATCCATTGCCCTACTTACCTTTCAGGTTTTTCTCTGTTCATTCTTTTATTTAGAATACTCGGAAAGTGACAGAAAAGGGATATTGGTGTGTTGAGCCGTATTTATTTCAGAGCCACTTAGAAAGTTGGGGTTTGCCAGAGTTAAGCTTGCCCTCTTCCTCAGGAAAATACATAGCAGAACTGTCATTGGGTCTAATGTGGAGCGTCATTTCGACAAACGCGATCGCGCTCAGTCGCTGAAGCGCGATCGCATTCAGCATTGGCGAGGATAGCGATCGTATTGGAGTAGAGGTTGGGTTTCCTGCATCCAACCTCTATTGGATGAAGTGCGATCGCACTAAAGTAGAAAGGTTGGAAAGAAGGTAGTGCCAGATTGAAGCACTGTTTGAAGAGTTGAGAGCCAAGGCTGGAGAAAATCTCGACAAGGGAGATGAGTATAGCGATCGCATTAATGACACCAGCCACGAGGAAGAATAGAACTACTGGGTTTACCGATCCAAAATGTAACAACAAAACTATTTTTACCCGCAAGCCCAGTCATAGATAACATCCGAAAAATCAAGACGTCTCAAGGCTGAGTCTTTGATAAAAAAGTTACAAGTACCGTTATCTCCCCATTGAATTCCAATTTCTTCCGCACTCTTCATATCAGTGTCGATTTGCAGCAACAGAAGATAGGGTTCAATATCTTCTGGCAGGAACCGCCGAGGATCTTCTTGAACGCAATCTGGATAACCACCCAGCTTATGTCCTACCGGATACATATCGTTATAGGCGTAATCGAGATCAACATCATTTACAAATGCATCGCAAACATCACTTCCTATTAATTCGTCAAACTTATAATCACAAGTTGTTATAGGAGCAGATTGCTGGTTAAAGGTCAACGCAAAGCAGTCGTTTCTGTCCGGGGTATAGAAACGAGGAGTAGAAAAAGGGGTAAATTCTCTATCCCACAGGTTTTGCAGAAAATCAAAATTCGTGATGAGGTTATCCTCGTTGAGGTCAAAGTCAGGGAAATAAAGAACACGAAAACCTTTTTGACTCATTCGAGCTTCATAGTTGCAGCCGTATAAGTCATCCCCAGCAATGTAAAACTGAAGAATACCTTTTTCGGGGAAACCTTCTAAACGAGGGACTTCGCTAAAATTGATTTGTGCCAGAAGATAGAGATAGTCACCATCCGGAGTTTTAGGGTAGTCAAAACCCTTGGGCAAGTATGGAAAACCTGCAAATTTACTCTGCCATAGAGTTGCTGCTTTCGTTGGATGAGCTTGAATTTCAACATATGGTTTGACTGTTGCCTCAAACCTATCCCTGAACTGTTCTAGACCGTCAGGAAGCTCAAGTCTGCTCATTAACTCTACTCCGTACCACTGAGATTTTCTTAATCAATCAGTACGCTCGCCTATCCCTGGAGATTGGGTTGAGCCAGGAAACTCAACGGATACGCCCGTCCAACATCAACACCAAATTCTATTTCCAGGAGATATTAGACCTCCTCGCCTGTACTTTAATCTGGTGAAAAATCTGGTAGAAACTCATCATCAATGACTTGTGCCAGCTCATACAGACACTGGAACCATCGGCATAGTAGCGTGACTGTGAAGCTTATGGTGACACGTAAGTAGCTAGGATGATTTAAACCTAAAACGCTCCATCGTATACCCACCTTGTTCACTTCGTGATTCCATGCCCTCCATCACAGCCAGGGCTAAATCATATTCATTGTCAAACA
>NZ_JACJTV010000079.1:2500-5272 GCF_014698845.1 Coleofasciculus sp. FACHB-1120
TCGTTCAATCGAGCTTCCATTGCTTGTAAGCTTACGGTTTCACGTTCTATTTCACTCCCCTCCCGGGGTTCTTTTCACCTTTCCCTCGCGGTACTGGTTCACTATTGGTCACACAGTAGTATTTAGCCTTACCGAGTGGTCTCGGCTGATTCACACGGGATTTCACGTGCCCCGTGCTACTCGGGATTCAGCTAGGGCTTTTGAAGTTTTCGACTACAGGACTTTTACCTTCTCTGGTGCAGTTTTCAGTTGCTTTGTCTAACTTCTCGAGTCCCACCTTGCTGTCCCACTACCCCATCAAGCATGCTTGATGGTTTAGGCTCTTCCCGTTTCGCTCACCACTACTCAGGGAATCTCTTTTGATTTCTTTTCCTCCAGCTACTAAGATGTTTCAGTTCACTGGGTTGGCTCTTTACTGCCTATTGATTCAGCAGTTAGTTCTTTGGGGTTGCCCCATTCGGATATCTCCGGCTCATTGCTTGCTTCCAGCTCCCCGGAGCGTTTCGTCGGTCGCCACGTCCTTCATCGCCTCTGTGTGCCGAGGGATCCACCATAAGCTCTTTGTAGCTTGACCACATTCTTCTTTTGCTTGGATGATACGGACGCCTTCTACGATTGGACGTCTCGTTTTTCCTGCTTTCTAACGTTACTATGCAGTTTTCAAGGTTCTTTGGCTGGAATAAGATTTCCAGCATTCTCTCTGACCTTTTTTGAGGTTTCAGAGCCGATGCTAGCTTCTTTTCCGGTTTCGGTTTTTGGCTTACTTGCTCTAGGTGGAGGTTAGTCACTCTAAGTGCTTCCTCAACTTAAGCTCTACCCCCTTACTTTTCAAGTCAATTCATCAACTTGATTTTAGGTGGGCCATCCTGGACTCGAACCAGGGACCTCACCCTTATCAGGGGTGCGCTCTAACCACCTGAGCTAATAGCCCATGAACCCGAACCGTTAATAGTTTGAAAGCTGTTGTTTCCACGACCTCGACGACCTGGGATGACCTTCTGTGACCGACTTCATCGGTTTTCAGAGGTTCGGTCTCCCTTAAAAGGAGGTGATCCAGCCACACCTTCCGGTACGGCTACCTTGTTACGACTTCACCCCAGTCATCAGCCCTGCCTTCGGCGTCCCCCTCCGCAAGCGGTTAGGGTAACGACTTCGGGCGTGGCCAACTCCCATGGTGTGACGGGCGGTGTGTACAAGGCCCGGGAACGGATTCACCGCCGTATGCTGACCGGCGATTACTAGCGATTCCGCCTTCACGCAGGCGAGTTGCAGCCTGCGATCTGAACTGAGCCACGGTTTATGGGATTTGCTTGTCATTGCTAACTTGCTGCCCTTTGTCCGTAGCATTGTAGTACGTGTGTAGCCCAGGACGTAAGGGGCATGCTGACTTGACGTCATCCCCACCTTCCTCCGGTTTGTCACCGGCAGTCTCCCTAAAGTGCCCAACTGAATGATGGCAACTAAGGACGAGGGTTGCGCTCGTTGCGGGACTTAACCCAACATCTCACGACACGAGCTGACGACAGCCATGCACCACCTGTGTTCCGGTTCCCGAAGGCACTCCTCTGTTTCCAGTGGATTCCGGACATGTCAAGTCCTGGTAAGGTTCTTCGCGTTGCATCGAATTAAACCACATACTCCACCGCTTGTGCGGGCCCCCGTCAATTCCTTTGAGTTTCACACTTGCGTGCGTACTCCCCAGGCGGGATACTTAACGCGTTAGCTACGGCGCGGCCCGGGTCGATACAGGCCACACCTAGTATCCATCGTTTACGGCTAGGACTACTGGGGTATCTAATCCCATTCGCTCCCCTAGCTTTCGTCCCTCAGTGTCAGTTGCAGTCCAGCAGAGCGCTTTCGCCACCGGTGTTCTTCCCAATCTCTACGCATTTCACCGCTACACTGGGAATTCCCTCTACCCCTACTGCACTCTAGCCGTTCAGTTTCCACCGCCTTTCCAGGGTTAAGCCCCGGTCTTTAACGGCAGACTTGAACAGCCACCTACGGACGCTTTACGCCCAATTATTCCGGATAACGCTTGCATCCTCCGTATTACCGCGGCTGCTGGCACGGAGTTAGCCGATGCTGATTCCTCAGGTACCGTCATTTTGTTCTTCCCTGAGAAAAGGGGTTTACAATCCAAGAACCTTCCTCCCCCACGCGGTCTTGCTCCGTCAGGCTTTCGCCCATTGCGGAAAATTCCCCACTGCTGCCTCCCGTAGGAGTCTGGGCCGTGTCTCAGTCCCAGTGTGGCTGATCGTCCTCTCAGACCAGCTACCGATCGTCGCCTTGGTACGCTTTTACCTTACCAACTAGCTAATCGGACGCGAGCTCATCTTCAGGCTATAAATATTTCACCTCTCGGCACATCCGGTCTTAGCAGTCGTTTCCAACTGTTATCCCCGTCCTGAAGGCAGATTCTCACGCGTTACTCACCCGTCCGCCACTAGAATCCGAAGATTCCCGTTCGACTTGCATGTGTTAAGCAGACCGCCAGCGTTCATCCTGAGCCAGGATCAAACTCTCCATTGTGTTTTCGAGTTTGTTTTTTTGGCTATTGGAAACTTATCGTTTCCTTCCAACTTCGTCTTCGTGATTGAACTAAAGTTCAATTCACTGATTTTTTTGACGAGGTACTTGTGTTTACTTCGCTTTCAAACTATTATCTTTTCTAGGTTCGGTGCGCTTCGGTGTCGCTTCACTTTCGCTTGCTCTTCCGACCGCTTTATTAATGTAGCAACCCCGAACCCTTTCTGTCAACTGTTTTGGGAA